>JBHJOU010000097.1:0-4703 GCA_050329355.1 Rivularia sp. (in: cyanobacteria) | reverse complement strand
GTCCTTATCAAAGGACAATCTACATCTTAATTCATCTTGAATGTGTTATGGAGAACGAAGCAAACATCTCTCAAAAAGCCGATACGTCTTTTACAATGGACGATTTTGCTAAGGCTTTAGAAAAACATGATTACCAGTTCCAAAAAGGACAATTAGTTAAAGGGAAAGTGTTCCAAATTGATCCTATGGGAGCTTATGTTGATATTGGAGGTAAATCCTCAGCCTTTATTCCCCGTCATGAAGCGGCTTTGAGAGAGGTAATAGATTTATCATCAGTTCTACCACTTCATGAGGAACTAGAGTTTTTAATTATCCAAGAGCAAGATGCAGAAGGTCAAGTAACCCTTTCTCGTCGTCAGTTGGAAATTAGGCAAGTTTGGGAATTATTGGCACAAATGCAAGAAAATTCCAAGAGTGTAGATGTGGAAGTAATCAATGCCAACAAAGGTGGTGTTACAGTTAATATTCTTGGTTTACGCGGTTTTATTCCTCGTTCCCACTTGCTTGAGCGCAACAATTTGGAAGCACTTAGAGGTCAAAAACTCACCGTCAGCTTTTTGGAGCTTAACCGTAACATTAATAAACTTGTACTTTCCCAACGTTTGGCGAAAAGTTCTGCTAGTTTCAGTTTATTAGAAATAGGTCAGCTAATAGAAGGGAAAATAACTGGTATCAAACCATTTGGGGTATTTATTGATATCAATGGTGTCAGCGCTCTACTTCATATTAAGCAGGTGACTCAGAAGTTTATTGAAAATCTAGAAAAGGTATTTCAAATTGACCAAACTGTTAAAGCTCTGATTATTGACATCGACGAAGGAAAAGGTCGAATCGCAGTTTCTACCAGAGTACTAGAAAATTTCCCCGGTGAAATACTCGAAAATATCGAAGAAGTCATGTCTTCTGCTCAAGCAAGAGCCGAAAGAGCCAGAAAACAACTTTTAGAATCAGCTAATGCTTAATTTAAGTTAGGAGTTAAGAGTTAAAAGTGAGGAATTGATAGTTGGAGGATTGAACAACTATCAATCAATCACCAGCAATTGCTTGTGATGACGGTAGCAATTTCGCAGTTGCTGTAATATTTCTTGATTAAAAACAAATTTTATTAAATTAATTAGTTTTCCCCATTCAAAGAGAAATTTTTCACAGATACTTTGGTTAAATTGAATTGCATAAAATTGCGCCCACCATCTAGGTGCTTGCTTCCTGTTTGCAAAGTCATGTTTCTTTAACCAGCGTCTGCACCATTTTGCCATTTCTGATGCAGTTGGTGGCGCAACTCCTATAACTGGTGGAAAATCGGCGTAACTGACAAATTTGCTGACACCTTTACCGTGAAGGTAAACTATATGCTCCCAGCATTCGACCACATAAATATCTTCAAATTTGAGATTAAATTTCAAACAAACTGCTTCTTCGGTCACAAATCTAGCTAAAGGATGAATGTTTGAAGATTTGTAAACAATTTTTGATTTCCTGATGACGAGTCTTCTTGGTTTAAATGATGATACCATAGTAGATGCATTTAATTAGTAGACGCACTCCGTAGACATTGGATGCATTCTGTTAGTAGATACATTCAGGATTACGGTGTGAAGTTGTATGCGGTTGCCTAATAGTTTATTATGCTATAAGGCAATCGTTTTTTAAACTACAATTATTAAATGACAGTACTGTATCATTTGTCAAGCATATAATGGGGCTTGTAAGATTAAGAATCAGAGAATTTGCCAACGAAAAGGGTTGGACATTAAAAGACGTTTCTGAACGTTCTGGGCTAGTTTATAGTACGGTTAGAGCTTATGCTCGCTCTCCAGGGATGGGAAGCGTTGATTATACTGCCATTCAAAAGCTAGCTCGCGTGTTTGATGTAATGATTGAAGAGTTGGTGGAAGTGGTAGAAGAATAGAAGTTTTAGATTAATCTCAAAACCTGCCCAGAGGGAAAGTTAAGCGCAAAGGGTAGGTTGAGAGAAAGAAGTTTTAGAACAATGGTTTGAGGTTATCGTAATCGGCTATTTGTATTTGCTTGCCATTACGAAACATTCGTTTTTGCAAATTGGGAAAGTCTGCAATTTCATACTCGCGTCTTTCCCCACCCATGATATAAATTAACTCTTGTTCAAAGGGATTTCGTAGGTGATGTGCGACTGAAGGGGTAGGAAAACCGATAAAGTCACCTTCTCCTACCTCGAATTCTTGATTATCTATTTCAGCTATACCTTTCCCAGAAAGGATGTAAATAAATTCTTCTTCAAATTCATGAGAATGATAGATGAATGATTCTTTTCCTGGTGGTATTTTTGCTAGGTGAAATCCTATTCTTTGTAAACCGACTGCTTCGCTTAGAGATACTCCGCTAATTTCTGAGTTGGGATTAAATGGATGAGAAAAAATTTGTTGTGGAAGTTGTTTGATTGCTTCTGCTTTAATAAGTGGTTGGGGTTTTTCGTTGTTAGTCATGATTTTAAAAATTAATAAACCGCAGAATTTACAGACGTAATAGATTATTATGTCTTTTTACAATTTTCCGTTTATTTTCCCGTTGAATCCGTAAACTTGACGACTACCACTCAGGGGTATTAATGTAACTTGTTTCTCGTCTCCCGGTTCAAATCTCACGGCTGTTCCTGCTGGGATATCAAGACGCATTCCTCGTGTTTTTTCTCTATCAAATTCTAATGCGGTATTGACTTCGTAAAAGTGAAAATGGGAACCTATTTGTATCGGTCTATCTCCTGTATTTGCTACTTGTAATTTTACTATTGAACGTCCTGCATTTAATTCGATTTCGCCTTCTGGGGTAATTATTTCACCTGGAATCATGATAATTAAAAAGTAAAAAGTAAAAAGTAAAAAGTAAAAAGTAAAAAAATCATTGAATTGGATTATGTACTGTGACTAACTTTGTTCCGTCGGGAAAAGTTGCTTCTACCTGTACTTCTGGTATCATTTCAGCGATACCTTCCATCACATCATCTCGCGTTAATAAAGTTGTTCCAAAACTCATTAATTCAGCTACAGTTTGTCCATCTCTAGCACCTTCTAAAATTGCAGCAGTAATAAACGCAATAGCTTCGGGATAATTCAATTTTACACCTCTAGCTTTGCGTCTTTCTGCTAATAATGCGGCGGTAAAAATTAGTAATTTATCTTTTTCTTGCGGTGTTAATTGCATTTTTTTATTCCATCTAGTTATTCAAAGCATCCAAACTCTGGGTAAGCAACTACTACGATTTAAAAAGGACATCCTTAATAGCTGCCAAACACTAATAAACCAGTTTCTCACTTCTGTTGTCGAATCACCACGGTATCTACACAAAAGTCCATTTTCTAAACGAGTCACACCGTGGGAAGAGGATGGTGAGAAAGTGCGTGCTTGTTGGACTATTTCTGGGGAAACGCTTTGTCCAAGGTAGACTAAAGTTCCTACAATTGGTTTTCCTGCTAAACCGTTGGCACTATGAAAAATTTCTTCGCTACCGGGTAAATATTGTCTATCAATCCACAATGGTTTCTGATTTTGCCAGATTTCAAAGTGCGATCGCCATTCTCCTTCTACAAATTTCTCACAAGCAGCGGTGCGTCCAAATCTAGTAATTTCCCAGCCTATAAAGTTAGCATTGGTAGCTAATTCTATTCGTATATCTTGTCGATAATTTGCACCGTTAAAAATAATTGTTTCTTGGGGAAGCCATTCTAAACAAGCATTATTATCAATCCTAATGTCTATGTTTTGTCTGGCTTGTAAACCGTTACTACGATAAATTTTATTCGCTGCGGCTGTTGTAATTAATGCTTTTGTGTGGGGTTGGAGATGGATATTGGAAGAAAGGCGATCGCCACCAACAATTCCTCCAGCAGTATGTAAAATAACGCTATGACAAATTGACTGCCCTTCTGGATAAAAGGGACGTTGTATTTTCAATGGAGCTTGATTTTTACTTTGAATTAATATCGTTTTATTTTGATTGTAGTTGTAAACTAAATTCAGCTTTCCATGCCAGTTTTGAAAATATTTCACTGGTGTTTCTAAGTAGGTTTTTTTGATTATTTTTGCCAAATTACAGTTTTATTTTATCAAACTATAAATACTCACAAGTTTTCTTGGTAATAATTGGGATTTATATACAGCATATTTGATCTTTATAAGGCAGATTCAGACGGGATACCCATCCCACGCATTGCTTTATCAGAAAAATGCTGTAATTTCCGGCTTTTATAGATAATTTTACTGTTTATATATTTTTTTAAGTGATTAGTAATACTATTCATACTTGACACTGAGTGATATATTTCATGCATTGACGCGATTTTTTCAGTATTTTGCAATAAAAATTTACATTATTTTCGTTAATTGAGAAAAGTATCATTAATAATAGAAAATTTTATTATTTAATCAACGCAATTAGGTTGTTTTTTTGGATGTGATCTAAATTGTTTTTTTTATTTCATAAATTTGTGTATAATCTACGTGGGTGTTTCTATGTCAATTCAAGGAAAGGAGAGTTAAGTTTTTTAGGTGGGAATTGATTTGCACCACCAGTAAATTAATTGTTAATTCACGCCCGTAAATTTTATGGTCTGTTAGCTCCGCGTGTCCGATAGGACATAGCCCCCGGATTTATCCGTGGATGTCCGGATTGTAGGCAATGTTGAAGCACCATTATTTTATTTATGGGGAACCCTAATTACGAATTACGA
>JBHJOU010000767.1:0-2249 GCA_050329355.1 Rivularia sp. (in: cyanobacteria) | reverse complement strand
CTGATTTCGTCTGGGAATAAAGTACTGGCACTACTAAGAGTTAAACCATCTAATAATAACTGTTTGTCACGATTAGATAAAGGAACATCTGGTTTATTTCCAAAACTAGAAGCATAATTTTGACCAAAATCAAAAATGTATTTGACGTTAGCACCAAATATTACTTCATTCCCATCTGGGATAAAACTTAAAAGACTAGTTGTTGGAGTTGCACCGAATGCATTTGTTCCGTAAATTTCTATTCCAGCACGAGGATTTATTGCATAACGAGTACCGGCAGTCCATAATAATTTACGAGAAATAGAATTATCTTGAGAATTTAAAGTATTACCACCAGGTCCTAAAGGTAAATTAGCATTAGCAAATAAGTTTAATTTGTCCGAACTTTGCCAACTTACTCCCGCACCGAGATTAATAAAAGTGCCGTAAAAATCTGTTCCTTTTACTTTATCGGGATAGAATACTACTCCAGGAGTGAAGTGTAACTGAAGTTTATGATTGGCATTATAAGTAACTGGAACTTCTATTTTTCCGATGCCAAAAGATTCTGAAGATTTTTTATTTGTAGTATTAAATAATCCAGGGTCAGAAGAAAGTTTTAATAATTCAACCGCACCACTTATCGCTACTTTCAATTGTTCATTTTTAAATACTTGATATTTAGCACTTGGTGCGAAAGATGCAACTGTTAAATTAGGAAATGTTCCATTAATTTGACTTTTAGTTGGGTCATCAAAAAATTGTGCTGCAACACTCAACTGTAATTTATCGGTAGCCCCCCAATCTAAGGAAGTGTAATAATTTTGATAACCAGTATTTCCTCTTCGATTATCTGCGGGATTTGCTTGATGACTACCCGCTGTAAACTGTACGGAACCTTTTGGTAGTTGATTTGCAGTTTCTAAATTAAAAAGTCTTGTAGGGGATTTTTCTAAAGGAGATGAGTTACGTTCTATTTGTAAATCTTTTGCTTGAGTACTAATTGGGGAAAATTCCGCAGACAATTTATTATTGTCAAAAGTGTCAAATTCGGGAGTATTTGGAATAATTTGTTTTTGCTGTTGAACTTCTTGCTTAGCTTCTTTTAATCTAGTAATTAAAGTAATTAAATTTTCTGATTGTAATTTATAATCTTGATTGGTATTAACATTATTCTCGTTTCCAAAAGCGATTTGAGGTAGGGATAATGCTAAAAATGTATAAGTTGCTATATTAAAAATACGCATATATATTACTTATTAATTATTGGTGTTTTGTACTTTTAGGGCATTCAAATAATCAATTTTTACTATTAAGTATTGTGTTTTACAACAATATAGAATTTTGAGAGTTTGAGAAGGATTAATTTAGCCGTAAAGTACCATATTTGCTCTCTGGACACCCCTCTCCTTAACAAGGAGAGGGGAAGGGGTGAGGTTTTAATGTATTGGACTCAACTGAAATTTGCTATAGATGCACCAATAAATTCTAAAACTATCGTTAGGGATGTTTAAAGAGTATTTTTATTTATTACACCCTGATGAAATCACATGAAGTATAATATATCTGTATATAGATATAAGTATTAGAATAAACATATAACTGTTTTTTATTATTAAATATGTCTGAAATATTGTTATTTTTAAGATTTTAATGTATGAAATTAAATTCGTTTTTAACGGCTGTTACTTGTATTGTCATTTACAATTATTCAGTATAAATAAATTGTGTTTAGACAAATAAAAAATACCGTATACTCTAATCTCTTAACGTCAGTTCAATAGTAAATCCTCGATTACTAAGTGGGTTAAGAAGTCGGGTTTTTATTAGTGTTTTTGATGTTACGGATATTTATCGTAAAAACCCGACTTCTTCCAATTAGGACTTACGCAACTGGCACAATTTTTTGCAACGGGTGTGTAGTTTAGAATAAATTTGAACGTAGCGATAAGACCGAGGAATGCCGGCCGCCGCAAACTCCGCCGTTGCACGGCGGAGTACCGGCAACTTGTAGCGTCACGCACCAATCAGTGACTGTGACATTCACCCCTTTTGGTGCGATTCCGAAGCGTAAATCCTGCCAATGTCAAAACCAAATTAATCAGTTTAAATACTTACATTTTCAATCAACTGCTTGGTTTTAGGGATAGGAGATTTTTTCGTGGAAACTAGTTTCTGACCCCGGAACGTTTGCACTATTTGTTGTCCAGTGAGATAATTCTGACTAGTCACAGTTGAATCACCATTAGCACGATCAAAATCAGTGATAT
>JBHJOU010000512.1:0-2805 GCA_050329355.1 Rivularia sp. (in: cyanobacteria) | reverse complement strand
TGTTGCTGCATCTTGATACTTACTTTGAACACGTTTTTGTTCTGCTGTAATCAAAAGATATTTATGGCAATATATAGTTGGAGAATATTTTGACCATTTGTAAATTTTTTGTTTACTTTTAGCTAGTTTCCGTTGAATTATTCGTTTTTCTTGGATATCAACAGTTGGGTAAACTGCTAGATAAACTAAACTTTCATAAAAGTGAAATATTCCTAAAGAAGCTAAACCTGTACCTGCTTCTAAATAGGGAGCAGATGCTTGAGTAGTTGTGTAAGCGTATGTGTAATCAGCAAATAAATAGCTGAGAAAAACCTGAGCAGTCATTGCCATTGATAAACCAGTACCATCTTTTGACTGCTGCTGTTGAACTATATTTTCAGAAGCTTTGTAACTATCTCCTTCTAAAAGAGATGGATCAGCAGCATCTCCGAGTAAATTCAAAACTACTTGATGCCAAATACTAGTATAAAGAAATGGATTACTTTGCTTGAATTCCAGTGCAGATTTTTTGTGAACATCAAAGTCTTGATTCAATTGTAATAGTTCATCTCCGATGAACAGTTTATGACAAGAAAATATTAGTAAACACCAAGATGCATATTCTAAATCTCCAGTTTCTAAACCATTAATATAACCAGTTCGTAACGGAGAAATAGTATCACCTAAAGGTTCATGCCAATGATATACAAAACAGTAAACCATGAATAAAGTTCGACAACGAATTTCTTTGGCATGAAATTTATCTAATAATTCAAGTGCTAATTGAGCAAATTGATAACCAGTTTCAATATCTTGTAAAACTCCAGCTAAAATTAATCCATACCAAGAGTAAGCAAAAGCTGATAAATTTGTATTACCATATTTTAATGATAGTTTTACTTGTTCCAAAACTGTCAAAGGCAATAAATCAGGACGAGAAATATAAGTTGTAGATAAAGCACTTGATAAAATTTGCATTGCTGCTTTGGGCTTTGGTTGATTCATGTTGGGTAAATCAATCAAGTCGGACGTTTTTTTGCCAACTAATTTTAATTTTGTTTCTGCTAATGTGAGCAAAACTTGAAGTTGATTGGGGTGATAGGGAAGAGAAATACCAAGTTTTTTGAGTACATCTAATGCAGTATCAATTGCTTGTGGAAGGCAATTTTGTGCTTGGAGAGAAAATATTTGGAGTTCGTAAACTTTGATTTTGTCTTCTAGGGATTTAGCTTGTTGTAAAACAGGTTGAACCCACTGTGATAAATCTGTATACTCTCCTAATAAATAACTACCTTCGGCAGCAGCTTCGTATAAACCCAGAGTTAACTGATAATCATCTTCCCAAGCTTTTTCCCCCATCAGTTGAATTCCGGTACTTGCATAACTCAGCACACCTTTGTAAGCTGTTGCGGCTTTTGCTTTTTGTGCAGCAGCAAGATTTAGTTGCGCGATCGCAATTTTTTCTTGGGTGTCTGTAATTAATGAGACTGCAAGGTTGAATTGACCAACAATATCAAAAATTTGCTCGTTAGTTTGTGATATGGTAGTGTGGTTGTTTTGATTTACAACCGACTCTCGCATTAACCGTCCAATTTTGAGATGAGTTATCTGTTTGTGATTCTGAGGAATTAATCCATAGGCTGCTTGTTGAACGCGATCGTGAAGAAACCGATAAACGGCATTTTGATTATTCTTCTGATGATTATCTTTTTCCTCATTACCCAAATAAAACTTGTATACTTCACTTTGAGGTAAAATTAGTCCAGATTGTAAAGCTTTCCACAGCGCATCGGCTGCATCTACGGCTGATTGTTCGGAAATAATTGCCAAGGTGTCTAAATCAAATTGATTACCAATACAGGCAGCTAATTTAAGTACCTGTTGTGTTGCTAATGGTAATTTTTGCAACTGAGTCGCCATAAATTCAACTACATCAGAAGTCAAAGATAAAGCATTAATTTGAGCAATATCGCATTCCCAACCACCCTCAACATTAGGATTAAACCGAATCAGTTTATCTTCGTATAAAGCTTTGAGAAACTGGGTAGTAAAAAACGGATTTCCTTGAGTTTTGCGAATAACTAATTCTGTCAAAGGATGTGCAAGTTCAAATGAACAACACAAGCTATCAGCAACCAAACAATTTGTATTCTCAAAGGAAAGCGGTTTGAGAGTAATTATATTAATTGTTGCTTTTAACTGCTTCAATTCTTCTACCATAAGTATAAAAGGGTGCATGGGAGAAACTTCATTATCACGATAAGCACCCAGCATTAGTAGATAAGTTTTATCCCCCATTAGTAATTTAATCAACTTTAAGGAAGTAGAATCAGCCCATTGTAAATCATCCAAAAATATGACTAATGGATGTTCTTTATTGGTGAATATTTGAATAAACTTTTGCAATAGTAAATTAAACCGATTTTGAGCAGCAGTTCCTGAGAGTTGAGTTGCTGTGGGTTGTTTCCCGATAATGTATTCTAACTCTGGTATAACTTCAATTAAAACCTGTCCATTTTCCCCTAAAGCTTGTAAAATTTTATTTTTCCAATTCAATAATTGAGTATCACTTTCTGTTAATAATTGCCCAATTAAATCTCGTAAAGCTTGCACAAAAGCTGATAAAGGAATATTGCGATTAAATTGGTCAAATTTGCCTTTAATAAAATAACCCCGTTGTTTAACAATGGGTTTTTGAACTTCGTTAACTACCGCAGTTTTACCAATACCAGAGAAACCTGCAACAAGCATTAATTCACTGTTCCCTTGACAAACTCGCTCAAATGCTGCCAGTAATTCTTCTACTTCTTGTTCTCTACCATATAA
>JBHJOU010000456.1:0-8063 GCA_050329355.1 Rivularia sp. (in: cyanobacteria) | reverse complement strand
GGAATTCTCAAAGATTTGCTCGGAGAATCATTACCCCGTCTACTCAAAGTTTTAGCACGACGGGAAGATTTTTTAGAAGCACAAATAGATCAGATATTCGACCAAATATTATTAGAATTCCAACTTAGTGAGGTTCAAGCTTACCGTTTAGCTGACTGGTTATTGCAAGTAGTTTTACCAGCAGATACTATTCGTTTAGCCATAATTGATTTTCTCACAGACCGCACAATTCAAACCATCGATGAAAGTTTCCGCGAAAGAACCAGCGGTACATACTGGGTAGTAGCAAACCTCTTTGGTTTACGCAACAGTTTAACTCGTTTACGTACCTATTGCTTGGATGAAAAAGACGCAACCAACGCTAGAATCACAGAATTAACTCAAGATTTACAAGTTCGCGATCGCATTCGCAAAATCGTGCAAAATGTCTCGTTACAAAACTTACCGATGGGTACAGTTCGTCAGTTGCGGAAAACCACAGGAGACAGCGTTCGACATTATATCCAAACGCGGGGCGGTGAGTTATTAGAAGGTTTCAGTAAATCCTTAGATTGGGAAAAAATAGCCAGCTTACTGTTAAATCGTTTAAGTAATTCACAAGTAATGAGTTCATCTTTAGAAGTAGTTAGTAAAGAATTAGCATTACTTTTAGAACGTTACTTGGAAAAAGATTTAGAAAACCTTGTTGCTCAAACAATTCCTATTTTATCAATTGATCAAGTAATTATCGATAGAATCAAATCAACATCACCTGCTGACTTAGAAAATGCCATTGAAGGAATAGTTAAAAATGAGTTACAAGCTATTGTAAGTTTAGGTGGCGTTTTAGGTTTATTGGTAGGTTCATTTCAAACAATACTATTATTATTTAATCGATAATTTGTCAGTTAACAGTTAACAATCAACAGTTAACAAAGAGGTATAAATAGTGATGACTGCCATCACCATCAATTTGAACAACATTGTCAAACTTACTGACGAGCAATTTTACCAACTATGTCAGGATAATCCCGATGTCAAATTAGAACGCAATCAATGGGGAGAATTAATCGTAATGCCACCAACGGGAGGAGAAACAGGAAACCGCAACTCAGAAGTGAATGCGGAATTTGTATTTTGGAACCGCAAATTTTTACTTGGTAAAGTATTCGATTCTTCTACCTGCTTTAAACTCCCCAATGGTTCCAACCGTTCTCCTGATGTATCTTGGATACAATTAGACAGGTGGAATACACTTAGCGAACAACAGCGAGAAAAGTTTCCTCCTATCGCCCCAGATTTTGTATTAGAATTGATGTCACCTTCAGATCAATTAAGCGATGTTCAAGAAAAAATGCTTGAGTATATGGTTGCGGGTGTGAAATTAGGCTGGCTTTTTAACCGTAAAAATCGTCGGGTAGAAATCTATCGTCAAGGGCAAGCAGTAGAAGTATTGGATTCTCCTACAAGTTTATCCGGAGAAGATGTATTACCGGGATTTGTTTTGGATTTGTCAATTGTATGGTAAGTACTTGTGCCAACATTTAATTAAACATTTCGTTTAGATAGGGTTGGGGGGAAAAAGCAGTCATTAATTATATCGCTTTTTGTTAATTTACTCATTTACTTGTACGAAATAATTATCTCGCAAAAAAAGAAGCGAAAAAAAACGTGATTTTTCGTAGAGTGAGAAGTCGGGTTTTTAGATTAAATATCTGTCAGAAAAGACAACCATCCTAAAAACCCGACTTCTGATTGTGGGAAGGGTACTCACGTTAAATACAGAAGAATATTATTCCAATTCATAACTCCTAACTCTTAACCCCCTTCTTCTACTGCGGTATAAAAGTAATATCAAAAGAAGTCCATTTGTCATTTATTTTATTTGGTGTTCCAACTTTAAAAAAGCCTGATAACTTACGATTTTTTTCGTCATAATTGGTAACTTTACCCCAGTTATAACCGTTCCCGGCTTGCTGCATAAAATAAGTGTGAGTCTTGGAATTTTGTTTCCTTGGTGTTTCACTAACTTCAAAAAAAGGTACACTTTCTTGGGAACGATAACCTTGTGGTATTGTCTCACCAAAAGCTATTTCTAAATAAACTGTTTTACCGATATTATCTTGTATGAAATTGTTAAATGCTGAGGGATTTTTATTCAATTCCCCAATGAATATAGGAACGTTTGTTTTCTTCAATTCAACTTTATTTTCAGCTATCCAACGATTACCAACTTTATCAAATTGTTCGATTCGTGAATTATTACGATTAATTCGGAAACGCTCGAATATCAGTTTGGGATTGGAAATACTAGGACATCCTGAACCGTGTTTTTCATGAACAATAAAATCGAAAAATGATGCATTAGAATTAACCGTGACAAAAGAAAGACAATTCATCTGGACATTACGATATTGACTATCATTTAATATGCGTGCAGCAACAGTTTGTAAAGCGGTATTTTTATCCAATAATCGAGATTGCGCTGTGGCAGGAATTGCTGTAGAAAACAGAAAAGGTAAAATGAAGCCTAATGTTAATTTACGATTCATATTGACTTAATATTCTCTTAAAAAATGCGATAAATAATGTAGTATTTTATTTTTACTGATAGCATATTCACTTTAATTAGACAAGCTTTACTAAAAATTCATATTTAGGACGATTATATTAAATTTTGATGAATTAAATATTTATTAGTTTGCACTCAAGGGTTTAACCTTCATAATTCATAGTTAAGGTTTAGTATCGCTCTTCGTAATTTATACAAACCTTGATTTGTGTTTCTTATTAACTTGAACAAATATGAAAAAATGGAAAATATTCGTTTAAAACCTACAGTTGATAACGACCTTGATTTTGTAATGCAAGCAGAACAAAATCAAGAAAATCGTTCTTTTGTGAATCCATGGACAAAACAACAGCATCGTGAATCTTTATCAAATAGTAATATAGCTCACTTTATTATTGAACGAACTACAGATAATTCTCCTGTGGGATACGCGATATTAGCAGACTTAATGAACTTTTATCAAAGCATAGAATTGCGACGAATTGTAATTACAGATAAAGGAAAAGGATACGGTAGAGCAACTCTGAGATTAATCAAAAAGCTGTCTTTTGAAGAGTTATCAGCACATCGTTTGTGGCTGGATGTAAAAGAAGATAATCTCCGCGCTAAAAGACTTTATGAATCAGAAGGTTTTACTATAGAAGGTTGTTTGCGTGAATGTCTCAATATTTCAAATACATGGGAATCTTTGATTGTGATGTCGATGTTAAAAATAGAGTATTTTAATGCTTAATATTTATAATTTTACTGAAAATGACACAAAACAACTTCGGTAGACGGGAATTACTTATCGCTAGCTTGACAGCAGGATTTGCAATGGCGGTAGAGCCGATTTATGCTCAAGTTATCAACACAAAAACAAGAGGATTAGTTGCGGGTGAAGTGAAAATTCCCGTTGCTGACGGAGTAATCCCCGCTTATCGTGCCATGCCCCTCCTAGGTGCTAACTTTCCAGTAGTGTTGGTAGTGCAAGAAATATTCGGCGTACACGAATATATTCAAGACGTTTGTCGGCGTTTTGCTCAGCTCGGATATATGGCAATCGCACCTCAGTTGTTTGCGCGTTATGGTGATGTTTCTAAATTAAATGATACTCAGGAAATTATCAGTAAGGTTGTTTCCAAAGTTCCCGATACACAAGTACTTTCAGATTTAGATGCAACGGTAATTTGGGCTAAAAATTCTGGAAAAGCCGATGTAGATAAACTTGGTATAACAGGTTTTTGTTGGGGTGGTAGAATCGTGTGGTTGTACGCAGCCCACAGCCCGCAATTAAAAGCAGGTGTAGCTTGGTATGGAAGATTGACGGGTGATAGTAATCCCTTACAGCCACAGTATCCAGTTGATATCGCACCTTTGATTAAAGCACCAATATTAGGACTTTACGCTGGTGAAGACAAAAATATTCCTGTTAGTGATGTGGAAAAAATCCGAGAAGCTTTGAAACAAAATAAAACACCAACTCAGATAATAGTTTACCCTAATGCACCCCACGGATTCCACGCCGATTATCGTCCGAGTTACCGCGAAGCAGCAGCTAAAAATGGTTGGTTACTTTTACAAAATTGGTTTCAAAAATATCGTGTAATTTAACAATTGTTGGATGTAATTAATCTCTAAATATTCCTAAGAAACTACTTTGATAGAATTATCCAAAATCTCTTGCGAGTTATGATTAATTTTCGGCTCAATCATTTGTTTTAAAACTCCGAAAATAATTCCAGGTGCAAACAAGGCTGTAGGAGGTTTCACCATGTGTATGACTTCAGAGAAAACTTTATATACTTGGGGTTGATGCACTGATAATAAAATTACTTCATCCATATATTTGTGCATAAATCGAGTAACTTTATCTGGTTTTCCACCCTCGGTAGTTTCCCAACGAAAATCATCGCTCGTCGCCATTAACCAAGGATTTTTTAACACTTTAGCTAATTGTTTCTGAAAGTTTTGATTCCATTTTGTTATTGTATCAGCGGAACTATTCAATTGAAGAACCAAACATTTTTGTAACGTTAAAGCGCTTAAAGCCGCAGCTGTCATTCCTTGTCCATATACAGGATTAAAAGCACAAACTGCATCCCCAATTATGACTAAACCAGATGGTAAACGCTTTAATTTTTCATAATGGTGCCAGCAATTTTCTGTACGACGATAACTATACACCTTGGAGATAGGTTTAGCGTCTTTAATTGCATCATAAATTGCCGAATTTCGTAAATTACGCGCACATTCTAAAAAACCATCATTATCAGTAGGTGGATAGTCTTTAGCAATACCTGCCAAAGTTACAGCCCAACGATTACCTTCTACAGGCAGCAATACTCCCCCATGCTTGTTGTGAGGAGGTTTATATAAAACTGCGAGCGCTTTCCAATCTAGTTGTAAATCTTGAGGAAGTTCATACCAACGGGTACTATATCCTAGAAACGAATTAATCACGGTTTGTTCTGGTGCTGGATAACCCATTGACTTTAGCCAATTAGGTACTTGAGAATTACGTCCAGAAGCATCCACAACCAAATCTGCAATCAATTCTTCTTGTTTATTTTCATCCGAATTATAAAGTTTAACTCCTCGAACTTGAGAATTTTGATTATTAGTTAATAATCCATGTACTTGAGTTTTTTGCCGAAATTTTATATTCTCAAAGCCCAAAAGACGACGATGTACCAACCATTCTAAAAACGCACGACTACAAGTATAGGTAATTAAATCCGATGCAATGTGAGGATGAAAACCCCAAAAACCAAACAATGTATATTCCTTAGCCCAATCTATTCTCGGCGCACCAGCTTTACTTAATTCTGCATCTATCCCAGGGAATAATTCTTCTAAAATTCTGTATCCTTGAGCAAGCATTACATGAGCGTGATTTGCTTGGGGAACACCCATACGGGTTTGTGGTTGTTCTGGTAAAGTATCGCGATCGACCACAATGACTTGAGTAAAATAATCTGCTAAAACTCTTGCACTCAAAAGTCCAGCCATGCTGCTACCGATAACTATAGCAGTATGATTATTACTGTTGCGTTGAGATATTGGTATTTGCATATTAGTTTTTGATTAATTGATGATTTAGTTTACAATTGTAAAACTGGCAATTTCATTTTAACGATAAAGCGCGGAATTATTTTAGAATTAATAATGTTTTTTCAAACGCGGAGTAGCGCAAAGGTAAGCGCGAAGTAGCGCGGAGTTTTGCGAGTAATTTATTGAGTAAGAAAGATGAATTTTTCACAACAACCTAATTTTGATTTAACACGTCGTAAATTTTTGCAAATTTCTGGTTTATCAAGTATCAGTTTACTTTTAGGTGGCTGCGGTACTCCGATATTTGAAGATGTGGTGGGTACGCTTTCGCAACCCCTAAATCAAAATTTTCAAGCTTTATTATTAAAACCTCAAACACTAGTACCAGAATTTTCTTTAGATGAAATAGAACCGCAAAAATTGATAGTTAATACATATCGATTTACTCCCAATATTGACCAAGAAAAATATCGGTTAATTATTGATGGTGAGGTGGAAAATCCCCTGAGTTTGAGCATGGAAGATATTAAGAATTTACCTTTAACTTCGATGATTATTCGTCATGTATGTGTAGAAGGATGGGCTGCAATTGTCCAATGGGGTGGTATTTCCTTGCGGGAACTTGTGGCTTTAGCACAACCGAAAAACAGCGTTAAATATGCTTATTTTCAATCAGCCGATGGTTATTATTCAAGTTGGGATATTGCTTCTACTTTGCATCCTCAAACTTTATTAGCTTATCAGAAAAACGGCGCATCATTACCTGTTGAAAATGGCGCTCCTTTACGTTTGGCTTCACCAATTAAACTTGGTTATAAACAGAGTAAATGGGTTACTAAAGTTAGTTTAGTTAGTCATTTATCGCGATATCAAGGCTATTGGGAAGACCAAGGTTATGAATGGTTTGCTGGGTTGTAAAATTTACCATTTTTCTAATGTTGTAATTGTTATAATTAAAGACTGGGTTTTAATGTTGAAACCTTTTGCAAATTAATTACTCGTTACTCGTTTTCCGCTGAAAGATTATCGAAAAAAAAAACCGCAGAAACGCAGAGAACACAGAGGAAAGAGATAAAGAGAGAAGGCTAATTTGAGGGTGGAAAGAAAGTAATTTCTTAATTCCATCTTATTGTGCTGTATTTGATAAAATCTGAAAAAAGATATTGTTGAGAAACTTCAAATAGGTAATCTTAGTATTATTACTGATAGATATTTCAGTTTAGCGATTGTAAAACGGTATATATCTATGTACCAAAACGAAATTAGATTTTTCACCAAAGTTCCTCAAACAAAAGCTTTTGAAATTGCTTTGAGATTAATTTAATTTTTACAATCAGAGGTTAGCAATGACTAAGATTTTAGTAATCGAAGATGAAGAATCAGTACGGGAAAATATTTTAGATTTGTTAGAAGCGGAAGATTTTGAAGTTATTGCTGCTGCCAACGGTAGATTAGGAGTTGATTTAGCACTCAGTGAGTCACCAGATTTGATTTTGTGTGATTTAATGATGCCTGAAATTAATGGTTTTGCTGTTTTAGCCTTATTACGTGAAAAATTTAGCACTTCTGCTGTACCTTTTATCTTTCTAACTGCCCGCTCTGCAAAAGTAGATGTTCGTCAAGGCATGGAATTAGGTGCTGATGATTATTTAACTAAACCATTTACCCGTGCAGAATTGTTAACTGCAATTTCTGTGAGATTACAACGACAAGCGGCAATTCTCAAAAATCCACCTTCTCATGCAGAAGTTAAAGCACACCCTAGAGAAATGCGAATTATCGAAAATGCTTTACGTCGCACTATCGAAGAAGGCAAATTTCGCGAATTTCAAATGTACTATCAACCCATCGTTGATATTAAATCTGGTGAGATGATTGCAGTGGAAAGTTTGATTCGTTGGTGGAGTCATAAATTGGGTTTAGTCTCTCCTGCGGAGTTGATTCCTTTAGCCGAATCTACGGGTTTAATTATACCTTTAAGCGATTGGATTTTAGAAACTGTTTGTAAACAAACACGCACTTGGTTAGATAATGGTTTAGATGTTTTACCAAGCTGCATTAACATCTCCACAAGTCAATTTATTCAACCTAATTTTGTTGAGAAAGTTACAAATATACTATCAATTTATAATTTAGCACCGCATTATTTAGAATTAGAATTTACTGAAACTACAATCATGCAAGATATAAATAAAACTATTGATATTTTGCAACAATTAAAATCATTAGGTGTCAAAATCACAATGGATGATTTTGGTATTGGTAATTCTTCTTTAATTTATTTGAAAAAAATACCGTTACATACTATCAAAATCGACAAATATTTTATATATAATCTCTCTCAAGATTGTCAAAAATTAGCAATTACTAAAGCTTTAATTCAAATGGGGCAAAATCTCAATTTGAAGGTTGTCGCCAAAGGAGTAGAAACCGTTAGCGAACTCAAGATTTTGCGCGAACTCAGATGCTATGCTATGCA
>JBHJOU010000134.1:0-8114 GCA_050329355.1 Rivularia sp. (in: cyanobacteria) | reverse complement strand
GTACTTTGTCAGCGATATTTAATTCTTGAATTATCTTAACAAAGTATTCTTTTAACTCTCCATCACCAATAATATTAAATTCAACATTCGGATAAACTTTTACAACTTCAGCCATTGCCCGAATTGCATATTCTATGCCTTTTTTTTCAATTAAACGTCCTGTTGTCGCAATCCGAATTAAGCCAGAATCATCGGGATATCTAGCTTTGAATTTAAACCGACTGCAATCAATTCCCGAACCGTGAACGATAATTTTATTTTCATCGCATCCGAGTTGAATTGCTCGCTGTCTAAAAAAATCACAATTAGTATAGAAAAAGTCTCCTTTCTCAAATAATTCATCATAAACTTTTTCGCCATATTGATGTACATACCAACTGATATCGTAGCCCCGAAAAGTAGTAAGCAACTTTCCTTTGACTGCACCAATATCACGCAACACTATACCTTCATAAGTGTAAGGACCAAATTTACAAACTGCTTGTCTACCAAATTGACAGTGAATAATATCGTATTCAGGTGCATTTAAAAAAGGTAAAATTGAGTAAAATAATCTTAAAGAAGCTGCTCGTTTACCATACTTAAAAATATTCAGAGAACGTAATAAAACTAAAGGAGCTTGAGAAAAATTTTTAGTCAATAAATAAATTACATTCAATAAACGCCATAAATAATTTTGAGGTATTTCTGGTAAATAGCGCGTGTGTTCAATTAATTTATATTTTTCGACATCTGGATGCAGCTTACTATCATCAGTCTGTCTTCCATAAATATGTACTTGATGTCCGCGATCGATCAAACCTGTAATTTGATTAATAACGAAAGTTTCTGATAAAACTGGAAATTTATCTACTATAAAAGCTATTTTCATGAATCTCAAAAAATTACTAATTTAATTTTATTTAGATATACATCTAAGTCACAATATTATTTAGTAAGAGGTTCGTCTCTTACGATAATTATTTTTATTTTTTTTAACACCCTTTTCCTCGTAACTTTACTGTTTCTTTATCTATGTTCATCAAAAATTAATTTTGTTTAAAGTTGATTTGAAACTACTGAAAGTGGAAGTATGAGCGGCAAAACGGCTGATAACCCTTTGATACCTTGACATCAGCGCTAGGAAACTGAATAATATCTTGAAAATTGTTATTCATTTGTATATTGACCTACATTTTTCAGTAATTATACTTATGATGATTTTGTCGCCAAAATTTTCTGTCAAAATCAATACTTATAAAAGTATATATGTATTAGATATATGTATTAAATATATTTATTGAATTTATTGAATTAAAGTCGATACTTAAAATAATTGTCATCGAAAGTAAGAAAATTAAATATATACATATATATAACTTGAATAAATTAGCCCAAATTAAAACTATGTCTTTAACAGAGGAAATTCTGACGCAATTACCAGGTGATGTTTTAGGGGGATTACGTCGTGCAGATAGTATATTAACATCCTTAAAATCCGGAAATACACCCGTACCAATGGTGGTAAAAGAAAATCAACAGCCTTTAAGTATAGTCGATTGGGATGTTGTGATTTCTGGGGGAACTTTAGGTATTTTAATTGCTTGTGCTTTAGCTTCACGAGGTTTACGAGTTGCCTTAATTGAAAGAGGAATTTTACGAGGTAGGGAGCAAGAATGGAACATATCTCGTAACGAATTACAAGTACTTTTAGACTTAAATTTACTTACCTCTGAAGAGTTAAAAAAAGCAATTGTTACTGAATATAACCCAGCTAGAGTCAGCTTTACTTCGGGTACAGAAGTTTGGGTAGAAAATGTTCTCAATATCGGTGTATATCCAGTTTATTTACTGGAAATTTTGAAACAAAGATTTTTAGAAATCGGAGGAAAGCTGTTTGAAAATACACCTTTTACTGAAGCGGTAGTTCATCCCGATGGAGTAGTGGTAAATAACCAGTTCAAAAGTAGATTGTTAATCGATGCGATGGGAAACCTTTCTCCTATTACCCAGCAAATACGTCAAGGAGTCAAACCGGATGCGTTGTGTTTAGTAGTAGGAACTTGTGCTTCGGATTTTCCGGAAAACCAAACTGGTGACTTGTTGTTATCTTTTACTGAAATAAAAAATCAGTGTCAGTATTTCTGGGAAGCTTTTCCCGCAAAAGACGGTAGAACAACTTATATGTTTACCTATATGGATGCAGATGCACAACATATCGGATTGGAAGCATTTTTTGAGGAATATTTGCACTTGATGCCAGAATATCAAGGTGTAGAATTACAGCAGCTTGAATTTAAACGAGCGCTATTTGGCTTCTTTCCTTCCTATCGTCAAAGTCCTTTAAAAACACCATTTTCTCGTATTTTACCAGTAGGTGATAGTAGCGGAAATCAATCTCCTTTAAGTTTCGGTGGTTTCGGTGCAATGATCCGAAATCTCAAGCGTTTAACTTTGGGTATTGATCAAGCTTTGCAAACCAATCAATTATCATCTGCATCGCTGTCATTATTGCAACCATATCAACCAAGTTTAACAGTGACTTGGTTATTTCAAAAAGCGATGAGTGTGGGTGTAAATCAAAAAATTCCGCCAAATCAAATCAATAAATTGTTATCAGTAGTATTTGCTCAAATGCAGCTTTTAGGAGAGCCAGTACTCAAACCATTTTTACAAGATGTAGTGCAGTTTGGAGGCTTAACAAAAACGCTTTTAAAAACAAGTTTGACTCATCCAATGTTAGTTATAAAAATCATTCCTCAAGTTGGTTTAATAACTTTACTAGATTGGTTATGGCATTACATTAATTTAGGTATTTATTCTGTTTTATTTATCATCAGTCAAATGTTAGAACCGTGGATGAAAAATCTCCCAAATAATTATCAATATTATTGGCATCGTTGGGTTGATGCTTGGAAATATGGCTCTGGAAATGACTACCATGAATAAGTTAGGAGTTAGGAGTTAGGAGTTAGGAGTTAGGAGTTAGGAGTTAGGAGTTAGGAGTTAGGAGTTATAACCTTTGACCTTTGACCTTTGACCTTAGACCTTTTATCAAATAATATGATTCAAAAACAATCTACAGCTAATAAATACTTTGTTGTATTAACTAATTTACTACGAGAACGGCACATATTTTTAGAAGAAATCCGCGAAAAGGTTCGATTACAAAATAAAATCATTTCTTTATTAGTTTGTAGTTCGCTCTTTTTTGCTATATATGGTGCAATTATTGGTGCTTATCATAGCTGGATGCAGGCTTTATCTTCTGCAATTAAATTACCGGCACTTTATTTAATTACGTTGCTAATTTGTCTACCGACTTTGTACTTTGCTAATATAATTTTTGGCGATAAACGGACTTTTTCTCAGTACTTTGCTTTAGTATTAACTGCTGTTTCTGTAACGAGTGTACTGCTATTTAGCTTTGCACCGATAACGCTATTTTTTATGCTTAGTACTGGTAATTATCAGTTTCTAATTTTATTAAATGTAATTGTTTTTTCTGTTACAGGATTTATTGGGGTTTCTTCTTTATATAAAGCTGCAAAAATAGTTTTAGAACAAGATGGTGAAAATAGTATTATGCGGCAAAAAATATTGCGATCGTGGTTATTTTTATATGCATTTGTTGGTAGTCAATTAGGATGGACTCTCAGACCTTTTTTTGGTACTCCAACAGCACCTTTTACGCTATTTAGAGAAAGAGAAGGCAACTTTTATTTAAGTATTATTCAATCTTTAGCTCACCTTTTGGGATTTAGGTAATAGAATTTTAGATTTTAGATTTTAGATTTTAGATTAAGAATTTAAAGTTCTGGTTTATAAATTTAAATTTATTCACATTATCCCCTTCCCTGTTCCTTCTTAAGTACTTGTGCCAACATTTAATTAAACATTAATAAATAACAATAATGAATCAAGATAATAAAATGCTGGAAAATAAAACTCAATTTCAAGGAAACAAACATTTTAATGTTCTACTCAGCTTACTACGAGATAGACAAAGCTTTTTAGAAGAAATTCGTCAGGAAATTCGATTACAAAGCAAAACTAATTCTTTACTGGTTTCTAGTTCTATATTTTTTGCAATTTATGGTGCAATTATTGGTGCTTCTCATGGCTGGATGCAAGCATTAACCAGCGCGATTAAACTACCTGCATTCTATTTATTAGCGTTGTTTATTTGTTTTCCAACTTTGTTCTTTTTCAATGTTTTATTCGGCTCTCGTAGCACTTTACAACAGCATTTTGTAGTATTACTTACTGCTGTATCAGTGATTAGCGTATTGTTATTTAGCTTTGCACCAGTGACGTTATTCTTTCTAATTACTACACCTGATTCTTATCAATTTTTCAAAATTCTTAATGTATTAATTTTCGGTATTACAGGTTCATTCGGGGTTAAATTCCTTTACGATGGAATGCAGTTACTTTCTCAACAAGATGAAGTTGGTAAAGGTACTCGGACTACTATTTTAAGGTCTTGGTTACTACTTTACGGCTTTGTCGGTATGCAATTAGGATGGTTTTTAAGACCGTTTTTCGGCGCACCTGGCACTAAATTTGAATTATTCCGTGCAGTACAGGGAAATTTTTATCTTGATATTGTTGCAGCAATTTCAGAGATTTTGGGGTTTAAGTAAGACTTAGAAATTAGTTAGTAGTTAAAAATAATATCCTCAGACTGGAAGTCTGGGGCTACAAAAACAAAGCCCACCTTCGTGGGCTGTTAACATTTTTATGTCCAAAATAGAGAAATAGAATTATTAACTCACTCCTAACTTCTAACTCCTCACTCCTCACTAATTCTTCCTTATCCTAATAATTCATCAACTCCAACGCTAAAGCCATTCAGTAATCTTTGAGTGTAAACTATATCTCCAGAAGTAAATATCAACCGTTGATTTTCCGTAACAATAATAATCCACCGATTTTCTGGGAAAATTAACCAAACTTCCTCACTTCCGGAACGCAAATATTCGTGAGATTTTGCAATCAATTCTTCTGCTAAATCCGCAGGAGAAGCCACTTCGGCAATCAAGGAGAAACTTTGAGGGAATACTTCCAAGTCGCCAAAATGCTCAACTAACTGCGGTGTAATGTAAGCAACGTCTGGCGATCGCCCTTGAATTTTAGTGCGACAGGGTACGTGATTATACACCTCTCCACCTTGCCCGCTGGAGTTTTTATAACTTCTCCAATAATAGTAAAGATTGCCTAAAATTTTTCGTTGTTTGAGTGTTAAAACTTTTTGTTCTACTAACTCTTCATTTACCCATTCGATTTCATAGACATCTTCAACTTCTTTATAAGTTCTGTCTAATTTATCGAATGATTTTGATTTATCTTCCGAGTTTTCCATCCAATCTTGTATTAAGAAATCTTCTGTAATTTCGGCATCTTTAAGTGGATTATGCATCCATTCTTCTAAGGAAAAATCTGATGGTACTGCCGTAGAATCTTTCATTTTCTTCTCCTCACTCACCTCATCATCGCTGTTTTTTGTTTTTCTATAAACACACCCTACAGTCAGGAATTTTCTAAATATTTGATTAAAAACTTAATTTTCTAATTCATATAATTAAGTTTGATTGTAATTGAATTGTTTGTAATTTTTTCAAAAAACGTCTTCTGCTATTAACATTTAAGATGATACGACTCAAACTTAGGATAACCCGGAAAAAGTTTTATTAATATCTGTGTAATTCGGTGTAATTTACCTTGTTAGGTTTTTGGAAAGTATCCGGCGGTTTAAACCGCTACTACACAAACTAAACCCGTCTGCACGGGTTTAGTCATCGGACTTTGCTTGTCTAGCCAAG
The DNA here is from genome assembly GCA_050329355.1 of Rivularia sp. (in: cyanobacteria). GTDB lineage: Bacteria > Cyanobacteriota > Cyanobacteriia > Cyanobacteriales > Nostocaceae > Rivularia. The sequence continues at coordinate 2,310 of JBHJOU010000134.1, read as the reverse complement.
CCACTGCGTTGCGGGGGAACACAGCCGTTGTAGCAAGTGGCGTGCGACTTACAGTTCTTAGAGGCAAAGTATATAATTCGATTTTTAAAACATCCTCTAATGACTGTTTTTAGGAATATTTAGTTCCCCATGCAAAACAATGTAGAGACGCAATATATTGCGTCTCCAAAATCTGATATACAAACGAAAAAACTTACTACTTGATCTGATCAAATCCCCAATCCAACCAATGGGTTAAAGCTTCCATGTCCTTTGATTCTACCGTTGCACCACCCCAAATACGCAACCCCGGAGGTGCATCACGATAGGAACCAATATCATAGGCAACTTCTTCTTTAGCCATCAAGGAAACTAACTTTTTGGCAATAGCCCCCTGTTCTTCCTTCGATAAAGATTTATACCACTCATCAACAATCTTGAAACAGATCGAAGTGTTAGAACGAATTGATTTATCTGCTACTAAAAAATCAATCCAGTCGGATTTAGCAACCCAATCTTCTAATACTTGTAAATTATGATTTGAACGTTCAATTAATTTCGATAAACCGCCGATAGATTTCGCCCATTTCAAACCATCAATTGCATCTTCTACACACAACATTGATGGTGTATTAATTGTAGAACCTTCAAAAATTTCTTCAATTAATTTACCGCCTTTTGTTAACCGAAAAATCTTTGGTAACGCTCGATCAGGAGTATAACTTTCTAATCTTTCAACCGCCCTTGGAGACAAAACAATTACACCGTGAGCGCCTTCACCACCCATGACTTTCTGCCAGGAATAAGTCAAAACATCAATTTTTTGCCAAGGAATTTCCATTGCATAAACGGCAGAAGTTGCATCGCAAATAGTCAACCCCTGACGGTTATCTTTAATCCAATCACCGTTAGCAACTCTCACCCCAGAAGTTGTACCGTTCCAGGTAAATACCACATCGCGATCGCAATCAATTAGTGATAAATCGGGAATTTGCCCGTAATCGGCTTCATAAGTATTAATATCTGCCAACTTCAACTGTTTAACTGCATCAGTCACCCAGCCCTTACCAAAACTTTCCCAAGCCAAAACATCAACACCGCGCTGTCCTAACATCGTCCACATCGCCATTTCCACCGCACCCGTATCCGATGCCGGGACAATACCCAATCGGTAATCCTTGGGAACTTGCAGAACTTCCTTAGATAACTCAATAACTTCCGCTAACTTAGCCTTACCTAACTTAGAACGGTGAGAACGTCCGATAGTTGCATCACTCAACGCTTCCAAAGACCAACCGGGACGCTTAGAACAGGGGCCAGAAGAGAAATTAGGATTTTCGGGACGAATGCTGGGCTTTTGCGCCGATTTTTGTTGTGTTTGCATCGATTTGACGGGGAATATTGAACAGAAAAGTGTGATGCTAAATCGTAATTTATTCGCTCATAATAACCGATTGTGAGTCGGTGAGTGAATGAATAATTTTTATGAATTAATAATGAATTACTTCCTTCTGGCTCTCTCCACTTCTTTCCTCCGCGCTCTCTGCGCTCTCTGCGGTTTTTTTTAATCCATAATCTTTGGTGAGATAGTTTATAGCGGTTTTCAGTTGAATATATCATACCTCACCCCGCCTGCGGCACCCCTCTCCTTACTAAGGAGAGGGGATGGGGGTGAGGTTCTACGAAGTGTATTACACTCAACCGAAAAGGGCTATATTCACAGAGGAATGTGAATACCCAGCAAAATATTTATCTAAAATCCGGAATATTCACGCTAAGCTTGTATAAAACATCAGTGTAATCACTTAATATTATTTTCAATCTGGTATCCCAATTACAATAACTATGCCACCAGACTATTCCGGTCGAAATCTACGCGGACACTCTTTTAAACGTCAAAATTTGGAAGGTGCTAACTTTAGCCACGCAGATATTAGAGGCACAAACTTTACTGGGGCTAACTTGCAAGGAGCAAACTTTACTGGTGCCAAAGCTGGATTACAAAAGCGTTGGGCATTGCTTCTAGTTTTGCTTTCTTGGTTGCTGTCGGGAGTATCAGGTCTTTTATACATATTTAATATAGCTTTTATATCCTACATATTTGATTCTTCTCAATCTTTTGAAAACAAAGTTTCAGGCTGGATAGTACTGATTGTAACGATTATTGTATATATAGTTATTATCCGCCGAGGAATATCAGTAAGTCTCGTCGTAGCCGGAGCCTTCGCCTTCGCCGGAGCCTTCGCCGTAGCCGGAGCCTTCGCCGTAGCCGTAGCCGTAGCCTTCGCCGTAGCCTTCGCCGGAGCCTTCGCCGTAGCCGTAGCCGTAGCC
>JBHJOU010000776.1:0-6083 GCA_050329355.1 Rivularia sp. (in: cyanobacteria) | reverse complement strand
CCCAGCAAGCACAAAATCACCGGGTAAAATCTTGGTTTTTTATTGGGTTGATAGTAGGAAATATTCTGAATAACTTGCGGGCTACGACGATAAGTAACAGTGCTTGGTTTTGGTGCAGTTGCAGTTACAGTAGTAGTAGTCCGTCTTCTGGGAGTTGTGGCTGTACGCCTCCGTTTAGGCTTGGGACGCGGCTTCAAATGTTGTTTAGCTTCGATAGCTTGAATTGATGGAAAAGGATCTCTTCCGCCTAATTTCGCACTACGCTCGCACCAAGGACATTTATGCTGGTGGTTGCTGTGGAGATGTTGGGGGTTTTTCTGACATCGTACCAAAGCATTTTCGGCTTCAGTTAATGCCAACAGCCAGGTTTGAGCATTCGGACGAATCTGGGGGTTATTATGACCATCTTCAAAACAACGGACGAAAAGCTGTTGTAGGGTAGGGTGAAGAACATTCCAAGATGGTGCAATGGGTGTAGGGCTATAAGGTACGTGACGATTGACACTGTAGGTAAAATGCCCTTTGGCAATCCGTGCTTCATAAGGTGGTGGTTCACCAACACTTTGAAAAATTCCCGAAAATGGATGGGTACCTTCCATCAAAAGTTGAAATATTAGTACTCCTAAGCCAAATAAATCGTGAGGAATAGCGCGATCGCACTCGGAAAATGTTTTATTTTGTAGTTCTGGTGGGGTAAATTCTGGTTTACCTACGGGTGTGCGATAAACTATATTGGTTTGAGGGTCTCGCACTTGAAACGAATCCGTGTCTACCACTGTTACCAATGCCGTATCGCTGACTAAAATATTCGATTCATTGACATCACCGACGCAATAGCCGCTTGCGTGCAAAGCAGCGAAAGCCGCAGCCAAATTACGAGCAGTGCGAAGCAGGTACTGATAGTTAAATAAAGGACAATGTTGACGGCGAGTCCTCGGATTGTAAAAATCGATGATAGGACGCATTCCCCGAATACGCGGCATTGTAAAACCAATAATTTGGTTGCTACCGTCTGCCGCTCTGATCAATTCGGAAGGCCAAGCAATTGAGATATGTCCTAAAGATGCCGTGGGATTTTCTGGTGGATGAAGCACCATCGCTTCTAGCTTACGAGCTTTTTCCAGAGTAGGCTTGTGGTAAACTTTGGCGACTAGTTCGGCATCTGAATCTATTGTGTAGATGCACGCTTCACCACCACGCCCCAAACTGATGTTAAGGTCGATGGGAAGATTTTTTTGATTGCCAACAGAGCGTAGTACCTGCATTTTAATTTAAAATTACACTTTATTGTTTAAATTTGACTGCGGTTCAACAGTATTGTTAATCACTTAATGCTGCTATGATTAAAGTCAAGTCATCATCAGTACGTTGGGTGATTTTTTCGGAACGTAAAAATTTCACTAATTGTTCCTTAGCCCCTTTTAACTCTTCAGCATTGGCTACAAAGTCAAACAAAGGTAAAAAGAACGGCTTGTGCGGTAAACCGACAGCCATATTTATTGCTAGCATTTGCAGCCCATCGGTAAGAATAGCAATATTGGTAATACCCTGTCGCCATACATTTACCTGCACTGAATCCAAAGCAGTGGGTGATGTCAGAAAGCTGGTTTCGTTAATGTATTCCCCACTGTCGGGAACGGTTAAAGCTGTTAAATTACCTAGGCTATCTTTAACAACTGCAACACCATCGCCAATTTGAGCCACCACAGCCACATTAGGCGTAGCTACAACAATAATTAAAGTTGTTGATAAATCTTTGGGTGGTCTATTTGAAGCTATTGCTTCTTCTTCAACTGCTGTTTTGGCTGCCAAAATTGCTTCGCTCAATAGGGCTTTTGCAGAGCTATCCGAAGCTAGGGTACTTTGGTTAACCTGCTTAAGACATATATTTTCAATTGCTGCTTCTACAGCTACCATTGCTCCTACCTTGCCAAGACTTGCACTCCCCGCACCATCTGCTGCGGCTGCCACTAAAACATTATCTGGCAACATCTGCCAGTGATGGGCATCCTGACAAAGCAGGGAGTTTTTGACGTGGCTAGTCCCACATACTGATGCACCCACTACCCGCCAGTGAAGCTTTTGTCTTGAACTGTTCATAAACTTACCTTTTTCTAGGGCTGTTTAATTATTGTTGTACTTGAACTATATTAAACAGAACCCCAACCAATTGGCGGTAGAGCTACTTGTTCGTCTACTTTGGAATGAGAGACTGCTGACATACTAGCAGATAACCATACAAACATCTCCACAAAATTTAATCCATTCAGTTTTAAAGGAGTACGCACGGTTAACTGGCTCAACCGCGTCATGTTGGCATTTTCCACTCCCACAGAGAAAAAGGCTACACGCTTGCTTGATTCGTCGCTTTGTAAACGCTGCGATGCTTGTTCGATCAATTCTTCGGGTTCTCCTTGTGGCTCACCATCGGTAATCATAAATATCCAAGGACGATAGTAAGCAACACCATTAGAACGATACTGAGCTTTACGTTCTTGAATTAAGTCTAAAGATTTGTGAATCCCAGCACCCATGGTAGTTAGCCCTTGTGCTGTTAATATGGGCGGAGTAAATTGGTCGGCAGTCACAAAATCTTGTACTACATTTATATTGCTATCAAAAGTAACTATAGATACTTCAACTCTTCTTGATGCTAAGGAATTTTGTGTTAATTCATCCTTAAAACTAAGCAAGCCTTGATTTAAAGCATCTATTGGCGCTCCTTGCATTGACCCAGATGTATCTAACAACAATACGCAAGGACAACGAGGTTCGGGGTTCTCCGCGAAATCAACTACTTCGTCTAGTCTTAAGGTATCGGACATAACTATCGCTGCTATATGGAAGTTCTAAGATTGGATTTTGGGTTTGTCAAACTATATAGTTTAATGCCGCAAATAAATTCTAACTGTGGCACTTGAGACGATTGATAATTCTTTTATGGTTCGCTTTCTTACTAATGCATTATTGCTTATATTATCCAACATATCTTTACTGTTATTTGATAAATCATAAGTATTTTTCTCGGACTTCGATCGAGGATGGCTTTGAACTGTCAAGGGTTTATATTATATACAGAATAAATCTAGAATACAATAAATTCGTGCTATCTATACGCACAATATTAAAGATTATGTGTAGAAAAAACCTAGATTAGATGAAATACTGACGGGCTAAAAATTATTTCTTATTAAAAAGAGAGTTAATTCACCCAAATCAAGCATAGATACTAAGTTTTCTTAAAGGTTCCGTTATCTATTGTTGATTAATATATTGTAAAAACAAATGTAGCAATCAAACTGTAATGTAACATTTTTAACTGGTAATATATTTATGTTAAAAAAGAACAAATTAATTCATGTAGAATATTTATTCTTTAATGCTTAACTAGATTCAATTGATGTTTACAAATATTTTGTCTTATTTACTGTAATTCTCCATGCTATATGAATAATTTTGCAACTTTCACAAAATTGCCTCCCCTGAGTTTATTAAGACATTTATCTAGTTGCTTTGAGAATACTTGTTTGCAAGTTCAAAGTAATTCTGTCAACTGGTGGATTTACTTGGAAGAAGGTAAAATTGCTTATGCTACTCATTCTGTAGAACCTTTTGATCGACTTGAGCGTCATTTACGTCGGTTATCAGTTCAAATTCCCACTTTAACCAGCGAAATTCGCGTGCAGTTACGGATGATGTTTGAGCCGGATTCCCAGCGAAAGTCATTCCAAACTACAGAAAATCTCCCAGAATCATTATCTTCTCAACAATCTCCGGATTACCAAGCAATTTGCTGGTTAATAACTCAAAAATATTTGAGTCCAACACAAGCAGCTATATTAATTCAAGAGTTAGTAAAAGAAGTTGTTGAATCATTTTTACTGATTAAAAAAGGTACATACGAATTTCATCAAAATTTAATTTTATCTCCGAAAATTTGTCGATTGGATGCCGAAAAGCTATTAGTAGTTTCTCAAGATAGATTGCAATCTTGGGAACATTTTGCACCACTTATTACTTCTCCATTCCAACGTCCTTATTTATGGATTAATACAAAAACTCATATACAAAAAATTTCCGAAATTCAACCAAATTTAGTTAATTGGATGAAGGGATTTAGTCTGCGTCATCTTGCTGTAATTATGAATCAAGATGAACTCCAGTTAGCACGTAGTTTATATCCTCATATCCAAAGTGGAGCGATTTTACTCCATGAACCAGATCCACCATTTGACAAACTACCTAAAACTGATATTCAGGTATCCCATACTAATAATAAAATAACGCAATTTGTCACTAAAGAAGTAACTGGCACAATAGAAACAACGTCACAAGTAACTACCAAATCACAGCCGACTATTCCTCCACAAAAACAAGTAATACCTGTCAATAAAGTAACCATTAAGCCTATTACTCAACTCTCTTCTCCCACCACAGAAAAAGTTGAACAAGTAACAAAACCGGATAATATTAAAGTTACTCCTGAGTCAAGTGTACCACCACGAAAGGTTTACAAAATTGTTTCTGTAGATGATAGTCCGGTAATGCTCAAAGAAATTAGTCGCTTTTTGGAAGATGAGAGCTTTTCTGTTGTGACGATCGATAATCCCCTGAAAGCTGTAATGTCAATTATTCGACATCAGCCAGATTTAATTTTATTAGATTTAAATATGGAAGGAATTGATGGTTATGAATTATGTCGGATTATCCGCAATAACTCGAAGTTCAAAAATACTCCGATTGTTATGGTAACGGGAAGTAAAGGATTTGTAGACAAAGTAAAAGCGAGATTAGTTGGAGCTAGTGGATATTTGACTAAGCCTTTTACTCGTGCTGATTTACTCAAAATGGTGTTTATGCATTTAACTTGATTAGTTACATCAACATCAGTTATAAAATTCTCAAATCTAAGTTAGGGATTATTTTTGCTGCTGAGTTGGATTCGAGTAAATTACTAGTAAATGTGGATAGTGAGGATAAAAATGGCTACAATTTTGGTTGTTGAAGATACTCCTTCTCAGTTGGAGTTAATGAACATTTTTTTGCAGGAAGGTGGATATACGGTAATTAGAGCAATTGATGCTAAAGATGGATTAGAAAAAGCACGATTACATCAACCAGATGCAATTATTACAGATGTAGTAATGCCGGGAATGAGCGGGTTTGAATTTTGCCGTAAACTGAAAAAAGATTTAACTACACAAAAAATACCGATTATTTTTTGTAGTTCTAAAAATAAAGATATTGACCGTATTTGGGGAATGAGACAAGGAGCTGATGCTTATGTAACAAAACCTTTTACCAAACAGCAATTAATTAGTGCGGTGATATCTGTTCTTGTTTAATTATTTCATCTAGCTATTTTAATCTTATAGTAGTGTATCTACTTAAATACAATATTTTCATCAGAGTGCTTTTATATTTTTGAATCAAGCATTATGAGTTGATGTACAGTTAAAGATTTGCAAATAAAAAAAGATCTAATATTTTTGACATTTAGGTTAAAAAAACAATATTTACCTTCAGATTGTAAGTATGTAGCTATACAAGCAAATCACACGGAAATGGGCTAATAAGCGTGCATATTAATACAGAAACGGTGTGAGTTATTTCAAAGATTAATTTGAACATAATCAACATTTAAAATCTTTAAAATTCACATATAGCTGATTTGTTGAAATCTTCTAACAGTAAACAAGTAAAACGTGAAAGTGAAATAAGATTGTTAAGTACTTAAGCGAAAATATTTACACATTCTAAAAACTTCAAATCCTTGTCCGAAGCGAGGAACGAAGCAATCCCAGTATGTAATTAATTTTGCGTAACCACTTATTATATATATTAATAAATATCAGATACTCAATATTGCAATATAATCATGGTAATGGTACAAAAGTCGGAAAATGGATTCAGTGCTTTTTTGAGTGCTGATATGTCCATTCTCGAATTTCCCATTGCTAATAACCCATTCCCATTTAAAATAGTTTGTGCGTGTTGATTCAATCGCTATTTTTAATCGCATAAGCAAATATATTCCATGCGTATTTCTTTAAATTGGCTACAAGAACTTGTAGAGTTAAAAT
>JBHJOU010000162.1:0-3006 GCA_050329355.1 Rivularia sp. (in: cyanobacteria) | reverse complement strand
CCCCCTGTAATATCAAATAACCATCCTGTAAGCAGAGGACCAACTAAACTAGCAGCACCCCAAGCCGTAATAATACGACCAAAAACATAGCTAGTTGCATTTACTCCATAGTAATGTACAATCCCCATCGGAATAGCGCTGGCAATACAACCATAGGTATAACCGACAAGTCCAAGAGCCAATAATGTAGTATGAGGAGATGTCCAAAAAATCAGGATAATTAACCCAATTGTTCCCAACAGAGGTATAATTGTCAGAACACGTTTTACACTTAAGCGATCGCAAAACCAACCCGTTGATAAACGACCTAATCCATTAGTCAGTGCAATCAAACTTGCACCAATGGTTGTTTCTTCAATTCGACCACCCGTTGCTGCAACTAATCCAGCAGCATGACCAATCATTCCTAAACCAACTACAGCAATACAAAAAAATTCACCCCACAGCAACCAGAAGCAACCTTGTCGCAATACGTAAGATGTAGAATTATCAAATCGAGAATTAACTCTTGATAAGTCAACTTTGGCAACAGACAACAGTTTTGATACAACAAGTGCAATTAGTAGAAACGTAACCGCTACCGCAATTAAAGCACCACTGACATCGAAAATTTCAATAGTATAAGTAAAAATCGGAACCCACAATACCGTTCCGAATGCATAGCAAGCAACAACAAAGCCGATAGCAAGTCCACGACGACTAATTACAGTACTACTCACCGATTGCAGTGCCATCGAATAGCCGATTCCACTAGCTGTACCGAATAAAATACCGTATCCAGTACCAAGGCACCACACAGATTTTCCCACAGCTACAATCATAAATCCTACTGCTGCGATAATATAAATGGCGATGGTTGTAGTTGACGCATCAAAGCGATAATAGAAACTTGGTCCGACTACCATTGCGATGGTAAAACTAATTACTGCAACAGAAAAAACGGCACTCAAACTAGTCAATGAAGCTCCAGTAAATTGTTGAAGCGATGGAACAATTACGCTCCAAGCATAAAGTCCACCGAAACTCAGCATCAAAATAGCCCCAGCAATTACCGTTAACCACTGTTTTCTTGTTGAATTTTTACTTTCCATCGCACTCACTACAATCTTCTGATTTTTTATTCCCCCAAATTCTTGGGTCTGCTTGACAACAATCCTCTGTTAAGAATGCTAAAAGTTGTCCAGTCCCTTTCCAATCAATTGCGTAGAAAACTTGTCGTTGTACCCTCCAAGAATATAGTAGATTTGCACGCTCAAGTTGAGCCAAGTGACGAGACATCGTAGAAGGATTAACATTTAAAGCAGATGCAATTTCCCCAGCCGGTAAACCCCTAGGTCCTGTCTGCACCAACAGTCGATACGCTGCAAGCCGTGTCTCTTGTGCCAAAGCCAAGAGTGCTTCAATTACCTTTTCTGATTGCATAATTGCATAATAACTCAATTGCAAAAATATGCAAATATTATTTAGATGAGATTTAGTGAAATATTGGAGACAATAAGGCTTCTATATAGTTATAGTTACCTCCTTTGAGTTATTACCGTTCGTATAAATCTGGACATATCTATCCTTATGTAGACATATCTAGACAAAAACGTTTGTAATCTTAGTCCAAAGTCCTAAAACTACAGGCACAAACGGCAGTGCCTCTATCCCCTCAAAAGCATTGGGAATTACCTTTCTTGCAATGTTTATGCTGCCATTAGTATCAGCATTGATTATTCTGCCAGTACTCGTTTTATACAAGCCACGCTTTACACGCTTGCCACTAAATACAGGTTTTACTTCGGATTTAGCTTTGTAAACAGGTAATTCATCCCCATCTAAAGCACTAGCCTTACTTGTGTAACTTTCTTCGGTGGTAATAACTTGAATCCCATGCAGTTGGGCTTTGTATGTTAAGAGATGAATTAGTTTAGCATGAGGGATTAAGGTAAATTCTTGATTCTTCTTTTTACCAATATTGATATTTTGTTTCCATCCGTCATTTTTGCCTATAATTAATTGACCAATATCAGAAACAAGACACCAATCAATAACTCTACGGCTGACAGTATGAAGATAATTATCAATTCTTCGATCACGCTTAGTGTTAAGTTCTTTAATTTGTTTCCAAGCTTCTGCTGATTGCGATGCAGCTACTCGTTTATTAAAGAATTGGTTAATACTTTTTAACGGTCTACCATTAATCAACAACGGTCTAATACCGGGATGATTGGATGTTATAGCCATCAAATTATTTAGTCCAATATCTACACCAGCTACATATTTACCCGTTGACTTTACAGGTTCATTCACCGTGTAAACAACTTCAATGACATAGTGATTCAACTTAGGAACAATTCGTACTTGGTCTACATTTTTAGCTTTCGTTGGTAATGAGATGGAAGTCCCAGAAAGTTTAATTAAACATTTATTTAAAGCTGGTTTTGATATTGCGTCTTTAGGATAGATGACAACATTTCTACCACGTTCTTTGTGTTTGTATCCTGGCATTTTAGGTTTACCAAGATATTTTTCGGGATGCTTGAACCAGTCTAGTCGCGCAGCGAACCAACTTTTCCAAGCTTGTGCGACTCTACGAACGATTTGCTTGCTAATTTTGGTTGGTAAATAGCGATAAGCTTCTAAATTAGACGTTTGATGATAGATATCTATCGAGTTGTAATACTTCGATGTTTCAAAGAAGTATTGACGTTGAATATAGTTGGCAGCATTGTAAAGATGTTTTGACTGTAATGCGAGGTAATCGCACGCTTGCCAAAACTTGTGTTGTCCTTTGATAATGTGTTTCTCAACTAATTGCATTTGATGCAGGAGAGGAAGACATACTGTATGACTGTAGTATACCAATCTATGTAGCTGCGAGCGATGTATCATTCTAGAATAATTATCCACGGACGGTGGGAAAGCAAGTTTTTCCCATTCAGAGGGAATTGAATCTACATCCAATATGTCTTTCAAGCATATGTGGGGTAGAAAATTAAGCGATTAAGACTTTCTTAAAAA
>JBHJOU010000196.1:0-2627 GCA_050329355.1 Rivularia sp. (in: cyanobacteria) | reverse complement strand
AGTTATCAGTTATCAGTTATCAGTTATCAGTTATCAGTTATCAGTTATCAGTTATCAGTTATCAGTTATCAGTTATCAGTTATCAGTTATCAATTGACAGTTGAGAATTACCAATTACCTATTACCAATTACCAATTACCCATTACCATATAAAGCTGTTTCTGAACTAAATTGCTTTGCAGCTTCTAATAAATATTCAAAATAGGCACGTGCAACAATCGATAATTGTTTCCCGTTGGGATAAACCATATACCAATTGCGTTTTATGGGGAAATGTTCTACATCTAAAACTGTTAAATCCTCAGCATAAGGCATTAATGTATGACGAGATAAAACCGAGATTCCTAAGCCTCCGGCAATAGCTTGTTTAATCGCTTCATTACTACCTAATTCCAATTTTACCTTTACTTCTACATTCTTTTCTTCAAATAACTTTTGCACCGCTCTTCGTGTTCCAGAACCGGGTTCCCGCATAATAAAAGGTTCATTTGCTAACCTTGATATTGGAATATTCTTTTCACCAGCTAAAGGATGATTAATTGAAGCTAAAACTATTAAAGGATTATCTAAAAATTCTTGGTAATTGATGTCAATATTTTCTGGGATTTGACTCATAATATATAAGTCGTCTTGATTATTCGTCATTCTTTCCAGAATACCTTCATGATTTGTTACTTGTAAAGCAATCTCAATTCCCGGATAAAGCTGACAAAATGCGCCTAATAAACGTGGAATAAAATATTTTGCTGTGGTAATTACTGCTAAACGTAATTGCCCTTGTTTTAATCCTTTTAAATCCGCTACTTTCATTTCAAATTTAGCCAAAATATGAAATATCTCTTGGCAAGTAGCAAATAATTCTCGTCCTCCATCCGTAAGATACAAGCGTTTACCAACTTGTTCAAATAACGGTATTCCCACCGATTTTGTTAGTTGTTTTATTTGCATCGAAATCGTGGGTTGCGTAAGAAATAATTCTTCTGCGGCTCTAGTAAAACTACTGTGTCGTGCCGCAGCCTCGAACACTTTTAACTGGTGTAGCGTCGCTTGATTCAATGGTAATCATCCTCTAATAACACTTCATAAATAAACACCCTCAAAAGGATGCTCTCTCATAGAGAGAGATATATATAAGTATTACCGAATAATTAAGTAAAAAATGCTTTCCCTTACGAAAAAAATCTGAGGGTTTGCATAGAGAAAAATCTATGTTTGTTATTCAAAATTCGGTATTTAACTTATGATATTTAGAAGTTATTATCATAAGTAACCGCATCCCCAGACAATCAATTACCACAGATTAAAAAGGATTACAGGGATTTCACAGATTTTAATTACCAATTTCTATTCCAACTCACCCATTTCTAACCTTTCGACTTCCGGAAAAATCGATATTTCTTCGACTACTTTTTCCGGTAACTTGTTTAATTCTGGCAACTCGATTAATTCTGCGTCCCCAACTTGCTCTTTAATATTAATTGGCAATCTTACGGGTTGACGCTGCTCTATCCAACAACTTGCTACTGGTAAGGTTTGCTCTAGCTCATCTAGGGGACGAGGTATCACCATCACCGCATTCAATTCCCCAATGCGTTCTGCTTCGTACATCCCAGCCTCTACCGCTACTGCAACATTTGCCACAGAACCGCGAATAATTGCAGTACACAAGCCAGAGCCGATTTTTTCATAAGCCGCTAATTGAACATCTGCTGATTTGAGCATCGCATCCGCTGCTCCTACCATCGCCGGAAACCCGATTGTTTCTACCAACCCAACTGCTTGATTGCTCAATCTATTATAGGTCGAACCCTCTGCAATTTCACTTAGTCTACTAGTAATAGGTAATACTATATTTAGATTAGGATAAGGGCGAGGAATTACCAAGCTAGAAATAAACTGTCCGAATTGCTTAGCAGTTTGTTCACCAGCTTCTACAGCCAAACGGACATCAGCAACCCCTCCGCGAATCACAGCGGTACAATGTCCGCCGCCAATTTTTTCATATCCAATCAAGTGAACCCCAGCAGATTTAAGCATCATATCAGCCGTTCCCACGATTGCGGGGAAACTCTGAGTAGATACTAAACCCAAAGCAGTACCTTTAGTTGTTTCTCGGCTGTGTGATGAAGATTGATTATAGGAATGCATTAGTATTTCTCCCCAAAATTCCAATTGACTATAAAAAGTGAAGGATAAAAATTAAACATATTGTTTTTATGCCTTATCTTTCACTTTAGCTTCTATCAAAGATTGAGGATGAAGTATGAAAAATAATTGGGGTCTAGTTGTTCTTTAAAATTGTCGTGAAAAATACATTAATGGCGATCGCAACGAGCTTACACTACGCGATCGCAAAGTGTATCGTTAATAATTTATCCATCTTCCGATTGTTGTTCCTCAGATACGGGTGTATCCAAAGATTGTCTATGAGGAAATAAAGTGATCAACAGACTTTTAATATTAGTTCTTCCATAAATATGATTTCCAACCCCGTTTGAATTAACATTGGTGGGTTTTTCGGCTGCTGAATCCGAGGAAACAGCTTTTTCTTCTGTTGAATTTTTGACAGGAGAAAAATACGAAATCGGAGATGGACTAACGTAAGGACGAGGTGATGGGGTAAGGGG
>JBHJOU010000664.1:0-3421 GCA_050329355.1 Rivularia sp. (in: cyanobacteria) | reverse complement strand
TCAATGGAGAAATAGCAGTAGAGCATAATCCCAAATTATGGACACCACCACAAATTCCAGAGTTGGAAATCTGCCGTCAAAAAGTCTATGGAAACACAACTGTAAGCTTTTACAGTTATCAGTAATTATTAAATTAAACATGAAAGCCTTGTAGAGACGTAGTAACGCTACGTCTCCAGTATGTGGAATCACCACGCCAAATTTACTTTAACTCTTACAATCCGAGTTGATTACCGCGTTTGTATTGCTCGTAAGCTTTATAAAACAAACCAGCTAAAGTAACGAAAACTAAACCTAAGACCATCCCATCAAGTAAAGGTTCAACCATTAAATTCTCCCCAAAAGCGATCGCTTTGATAATTTGTTTACTTTTACTGTCTTTGATTTTATCAAATAACCAGGGGAACAGCCCTCCTAGAGAGAATTAGAACCCGATTTGAATAAAAAAATGCCGATTGGTGCTTGCGGAGATAGTCAAGAACTTTTAAGCTATGTGTATGAAATGAAATATTTTTCTAGACACTGACCTTGACAGCAAACCTTTTGGATAACCAGATTACGAAACCGGACACTCTAATAGGGCGAATCGCGTTCTTTACGTTAGCGATTCTGCTAGCAATCTTCGCTGGCATTTTTGCTGTAGATATGGTAAAGTCTTCTGACCCCTACATACAAAATGTACTATCTTTAGAAGGAAACCCCGTCCAAGGTCACGCAATTTTTCAGATTAACTGCGCTGGATGTCATGGCTTAGAAGCAACGGGAAGTGTCGGTCCTTCTTTAAAAGCAGTATCCAAACGCAAATCTCGTTATGGAATGATTCACCAAGTTATTGGTGGAGAAACCCCACCAATGCCCAAATTTCAGCCTAGTGCGAAGGAAATGGCCGATTTATTAAGTTATTTAGAAACGCTTTAAAATTGATAATGGGGCAAAGAATTTTGGATTTTAGATTTTAGATTTTAGATTCTTCCGATAAACAAATGTAGGCTCTATTCCCTTTTCCCTATTACCTATTCCCTATTCCCTATTCCCTAATAACTGATGATTGAAGTTGATTATCGTTTTCCGCCGGGTGTAGATGCCGAAAAGCAAGCTAAAGTGATTGCTGTTGGGCAAACTGTTGGTACTTGGGATGCTCGTTTTGCTCATCGAGAAGCTGTGTTAAGCGAACATCTCGGAGAAGTAATTGGAGTAGAAACAGCAACTAACACAGGCTATAGTATCGCTACAGTTCGATTTCCAGAGACGAATGTAGAAAATGATATTTCTACCCTGCTAACGATGATATTTGGCAAATATTCCATGGCTGGTGCCGCAAAAGTTGTAGCGGTGCGTTTACCTCGAAGTTATGGTTTGTCTCCAAAGTTAGGCATTTCCGGAATTAGGGAAAAATTGGGAATATTTAACCGTCCTCTAATCATGGCAATATTCAAACCTGCTTTGGGACTTTCAGCAGCAGACCATGCTGGTATTTTAAAGGAAGTCGCTTATGCTGGTCTAGATATTATCAAAGACGATGAAATCCTTGGTGATTTAGATACAGCTCCTACTTTACAACGTCTCAAAGCTTGCCGCCAAGTAATTGATCAGGTCAAGCAAGAAACCGGACGTACTGTATTATATGCTGTCAATGTCACCGGAAATGCAGATAAATTAATCGAAAAAGCCCGGTTATTAGTCCGAGAAGGTGCTAACGCATTGTTACTTAATGTACTTCCCTACGGTTTCTCAGTATTGCAAGCTTTAGCCGCAGATGCAGATATAAATGTACCTATTTTTACTCATCCAGCCCTCGCAGGTGCCTTATGTGCCGCTCCCGACCACGGTATGGCGTATTCGGTGATACTAGGAACTTTCATGGCTCATGGGGGTGCTGACGCGGTGTTATATCCAGCACATTATGGTAGTTTGCCCTTTGATGCAGTCGAAGAAGCGAAGATTAAAGATAGTTTGCGCTCGCGCAATGTTTTTCCGGTACCTTCTGCGGGTATTCATCCCGGTATTGTACCCAAGGCAATAGCTGATTACGGTAATGATGTAATTTTGAATGCAGGCACGGGAATTATGGATCATCCTTCGGGTGCTGCATCTGGAGTAAAAGCGTTTTTTGAAGCTTGGGAAAGAGTAGAAAACAAAGAGTCTTTTGAGTTGCAAAATTTGCCAGATGGAGCCTTAAAGCGAGCGGTGGAGAAGTGGGGGAAGAGGTGATGGGGAGATGGGGAGAAAAGTTATGAGTTAGGAGTTAGGAGTTAGGAGTTAGGAGTTAGGAGTTAGGAGTTAGGAGTTATGACCTTTAACCTTTAACCTTTGACCTTTAACCTTTAACCTTTGACCTTTGACCTTTAACCTTTAACCTTTAACCTGATGTTTGATTGCGATCGCAATTAATGCCCATACTGTTACTCCACTGTAAGCTATATCTCGACGTTGAAAAAGTGCGAAGAGGGCGATAATTGTGGCAATAATCATCATGATTACAGTCCAGATTTGGGGGGAAATACCGAAACCGTTCCAGTTATTGATATATAAAGCACTTGCGATGTTCACAATGGTAGCAACGCTTATCCAAGCCAGATAAATGCTGATGGGATAGCGAATAAACCATTTTTCAGCACGTGATACGGGTGTATTTCCAATATCTAAACGGAGATACATCAAAATTAAGGGTAGTAAAATTAACAGCATCGCTACAACTGAAAGCACAAACAGCCGTGATAAAAATAGATACACCCAAATACTTTGAGCAAGGGATGCGATTGCTAGGAGGTATCCGGTTTTGCGTAAATTGGGATTCTCTCGCTGCGAAGGTAAGACTTGATAAATTGCAAAAGCAAATAATCCCAGGTAAATTAGCCCCCAAATCGCAAAAGCATAGCTAGCGGGAATTATTAAAACGTTTTTGAATAGAGTATTCGATATTTCACCAATTGTAAGTCCGTTAATCGGAAAAATATTTGATATGACGTTGACGATAAAAGCAATAATCACAGCTGCAAAGGTGACAAGCTGCCGTAGAATATCTCCAGAAGTACTTTTGGAATGCTGCATATTTTTTCTGTTTTAACGTGAGTTCGATGTTGACTGCTTAAATCACAAGGAAGCTGTAAAACCTCGATTTTTCCTAGGGTTAGAAGTCGGGTTTTTATAACTATTGTCTGTTACTAGAGACACTTATCCTAAAAAGCCGACTTCTGTGATATTTGTCGAATTGACGTTGTTTTAATTTTTGGGTTTGACAGCCCATACTATTTTGGAACGAACGTCTCCAATAATACTAAAGTTTTTATTATTATAAATTGTTTATCTATAATTAAAATTGATGTATCCGTTTATATATGACTAAAGATTACTTTTATTTGGTATTATTTGTATCAGTAATCTTAATTGCTGAAGAGTTAAAATCACGGAAGTTTAGAAA
>JBHJOU010000783.1:0-4605 GCA_050329355.1 Rivularia sp. (in: cyanobacteria) | reverse complement strand
ATTGCGCCAATAAATCACTTACTGGCAACAGCCGAAGCTGAAAATGCACCCATTGTCCTTGCAGGGGTACTACTGAGCTTAGTTGTAATTTATCTTGCTAGTAAATTAGGTGGTGAGTTGTCCAGAATGATGGACTTTCCGCCAGTTTTGGGTGAATTAGTTGGTGGTGTGGTAGTCGGTGCTTCTGCACTAAATTTGATCGTGTTTCCCGAAAGCGGTGCGAGTGCTTCCGACTCCCTAATTATGACTGCTTTACAATTTTTTGATCACCCAAGTCCGGAAGCAGTAGCGTCAATTTTTGCTAGTCAAAGTGAAGCAATTTCAATTTTGGCAGAATTAGGGGTAATTGTCCTGTTGTTTGAAATTGGTTTGGAATCGGATTTGAGGGAACTGCAAAAAGTTGGTTATCAAGCTGCAATTGTCGCGGTGGTGGGGGTAGTTGCTCCTTTTACAGCGGGAACTGCGGGTTTGATGTTTTTGTTTAACGTGCCGACAATTCCAGCAGTGTTCGCGGGTGCAGCTTTAACAGCAACAAGTATTGGTATCACCTCAAAAGTTTTATCAGAGCTAGGATATCTCAAATCACCAGAAGGTCAAATTATTGTCGGTGCGGCAGTAATTGATGATGTTTTAGGTATTATCGTTTTAGCTGTAGTGGCAAGTTTGGCGAAAACTGGTGAAATTGATATTTCCAATGTAATTTACCTGATTATCAGCGCCACTGTTTTTCTATTCGGTTCGATTTTACTCGGTAAATTCTTCAATCAAGCTTTTAATCTGAGTGCCGAGATATTGAAAACAAGAGGAAACATAGTTATTCCGGCGTTTATCTTTGCATTACTGATGTCTTTTCTTGCCAATGCAATTCATTTAGAAGCAATTTTAGGTGCTTTTGCGGCTGGTTTAGTTCTCGATGAAACCGATAAACGCAACGAATTAGACGAACAAGTAATTCCCATTGCAGATATACTGGTGCCGATTTTCTTCGTGACAGTGGGAGCCAGAGTTGATTTAAGCGTGCTTAATCCGATAGTTCCGGAAAATCGTCAAGGTTTAGTTCTAGCGGTATTTTTGATTGTAGTCGCGATTATTGGTAAAGTAATCACGGGTTGGGTAGTCTTCGGTAAACCCGGAATTAATCGCTTAGCGATTGGTGTAGGCATGGTACCACGGGGTGAAGTGGGGCTAGTTTTTGCGGGAATTGGTGCAGCTAGCGGCGCACTTGATAAACCTTTGCAAGCAGCGATCATTATTATGGTCATTTTGACGACGTTTTTAGCACCGCCTTTCTTACGGTTTGCGTTTAAAAATCCAGCCAAAGGTGCTGTAGAAGAAGCAGATGCTGCGAGCTAAGAATTTAATTTAAAAATTTTTCAGCTTTTTATAAATAGCTAAGTCACCCTTTGAGGTGGCTTTTTTATTGGTTTATGGCAATTCTTTCCCACAAAAAACGGAATTTCCAGTGAATCGGGAGTAAGAAGTCGGGTTTTTATGACTGCTTTGTGGTATTACGGGTAGAAGATTGTAAAAACCCGACTTCTGTGATTATCCTAGAATTCACGCTACAATTAGTTAATTTTATGGCGATTGGATAAAAATAGTCATAAATGAACAAAAAATAGTTAAACTTTTGTACGTTAATATTATTAAACCCAAAACTTTGATGTTGAATTAAACGCACGTAAATTAACACAGGTAATTAACACAGCCTACTAATAGATAAATTTTGATAATAAAGAATTCAAAAATAATTAGACCTATATATTATCAAAAAAAAACCAAACTAGAATCATAAATTATTGATTATGGAACAAATATTACAAGAGATTCAAAACAGTCCTATAATCGCTTTTACGATTCTTTTACTCGTAATTCTGATAGTACCGCCAATTTTTGAACGTTTACGACTTCCGGGATTAGTTGGACTATTAACAGCAGGAATATTTTTAGGTCCTGATGGTTTAGGAGTCTTGAATGCAGAAAGTGAAAACATGAAGTTGCTATCAGACATTGGTAAAATTTATCTAATGTTTGTTGCTGGTTTAGAAATAGACTTAGAAGACTTTCGCAGAACAAAAAACCGTTCCTTGGGCTTTGGAATTGCAACTTTTTTAATTCCCCTAATTTTTGGGATGACAATAGGAAGGTTTTTTAATTTTGGTTGGAATGCTTCAATTTTAATTGGTTCTCTGCTGGCTTCTCATACTCTCTTAGGTTTTCCCATTGTTACCCGTTTGGGAGTCACTAGTAATCAAGCCGTTACAGTAACTATTGGTGCAACAATTTTTACCGATATTGCGGCATTATTAGTACTTGCGATTTGTGTATCAGTTAGTGCTGGAGAATTCTCGATTGCGAGTGTAGTCATGCAATTAGGTATTCTGGCAATTTATTCATTAGTAATTTTATTTGGTTTCGACTGGGCTGGAAAAGAGTATTTTCGTCGTACTGGAGACGAGCAAAGCAATCAATTTTTGTTTGTATTATTAGCAGTATTTTTAGCTTCAGTAGGAGCGCAGATTGTCAATGTAGATAAAATTGTGGGAGCATTTTTAGCAGGGTTAGCAGTAAATGATGTAGTGGGACATTCCCCGGTAGAAGAGAAAGTAGAATTTGTGGGAAGTACCTTATTTATCCCTTTTTTCTTTGTAAATATGGGTTTACTAATCAATTTATCAGGCTTTGTATCTAGTCTAAGTTCTGAATTATTATTAACTTTGGGGATTGTCGGTGCATTAATTAGTAGTAAATTTTTAGCCGCATTTATAGCTAAATTACTTTATGGCTACAACTGGAATGAAACCCTAACAATGTGGTCTTTATCTTTACCTCAAGTAGCTGCAACATTAGCCGCTGCATTAGTAGGTAAAAATGCCGGAATCATTACAGATTCAGTATTTAATACCATAATTGTTTTAATGTTAGTTACAGCTATTTTAGGTCCTATATTAACAGAAAAATTCGGACGTAATTTAACTGTACCTCAAACAAACTTACAAAAAAATACTCAAAACCATGAACTAGACGCAGAAGATGTAGAGTTAAATTTAGATAGTGATAATTTTATTTTCAAGAATCTTTTTAAAGTAATAGTGCCTATTTATAACCCCAATACTGCAAGATATTTAATTGAAATGGGAGCATTATTAGCTCATCATGAAAAAGGGATAGTCGTACCTTTATCGATTCCGAAAGCACACGTTTATATGGATGAACCGGAATTAAAGATTTCCATTAAACGAAGTAAGCTATTATTGCAACAAGCGATAACAATTAGTGAAGAATTTCAAGCCCAAGCTCAACCATTAATTCGGATTGATGATGATTTAGCACGGGGAATTAGTCGCGCAGCAAGAGAGCAAAATGCTGATTTAATTGTCATGGGTTGGAGTCAAAATAGTAGCTTACAAGCGCGTTTATTTGGTAATATTATCGACAATGTTTTTTGGTCTGCTCATTGTCCAGTAGCGGTGATGCGCTTACTCGATAAACCGATAAACATTCATCGTATTCTTGTTCCTGTGAGAAATATTACTCCTCAATTCTTACGTGTAATCCAATTTGCTCAACTTTTCGCCGATACTAACGAAGCAGCAGTAAAATTATTACACATTTGTTCAAGTAAAACTACTGATAAACAGATAGGTTTGTTTGAATCAGAACTTTCTTCATTTTTGACTCAAAGTAAATCTCGAAAAGAAGTAGTAATTGAAACTATTCGTCAAGATGACGTAGCAAAAGTGATTATCAATCAAGCTAGTTCCTATGATATGTTAATTTTACGTTCCTTTCGTCGTCGTACAGCCGGGGGATTAGCAGTTAGCGACGTGACTAGCAAAGTACTTTCAGAAATTAGTTGTTCAATGGTTTTGTTTGGTGAACCTAATTCAGGTTAAAGGTCAAAGGTCAAAGGTTAAAATTTAGGAATTAGGAATTTATATTTGTGAATTGGTTTTATTTTAAGTAAGAACCTATTTCTTATTATTCTACTGAGAAAAGCATTCTTAATTACAATGAAAGATTTTTTTACTTCTGATAAAGCAAGGATAGGGTAGAATTTTTATACTCATCAATCCTTGCTATTTTGGCTATGGAATTATCCGTTGAAGGTAAGAAAAGATTCAAAGTTGGCATAAAATGGTTAATTTTGTCAGCAATTTTGGCTGTTATGGGTGTGGGTGGATGGCTGTTTGTGCTGCGCGATCGCGATCGATCCAGCAGTGCAGTGGCTTTACCTGTGATTCCTGTCGCCTTGGGAGATGTGGAAATCACCGTCAGTGAAGGTGGTACCCTGGAATTGGGAGGACAACAGGAAATTAAAGCCCCCACAAGTGTAGTAGTAGAACGAGTATTGGTGAAAATCGGTGAGTCTGTTACATCTGGGGATAAATTAGTAATTTTACGTAACGCTGAGGGGCAAAAAAATCTTGCAGAGCAGGATTTACAGATTAGAAGTAAAGAATTAGCTTTTGCACGTAGTCAAGAAAAGGTGGTAGAAGCACGAGATAAATTAGCTACCGCAGAACAAGAATTACGTCAGCCAATTAAAAAATTTGAAATCGAAAATCAGCAGTTAAAAATTATCCGTGGACAAGAAAAAGTCAA
>JBHJOU010000269.1:0-2882 GCA_050329355.1 Rivularia sp. (in: cyanobacteria) | reverse complement strand
ATTTTAATAGTTTCAAGCTTTTTGCCCTTAAACCCAGTGCAAGCATAACATCATTCAATATATCAAGGATTCGAGAAAAGTAAATTCCAGTAGTTTAAAAACGGAACAAACATCAGTGCCGCTAAAGTGAATATAGAGTAATGTAGTCTTCTTAAAAATGACCAATAATTATTTTTCCAAGCCAGAAAAGTAAAAATAGGTAAAGCAATAGTTAATCCGGTTGCTATTAAGGGAAGATAAAGCAAAATCATTACTGGTGTTGGTACTTCGTAAATAAATTCTAAGGGATCGGTTAATAAAAGTGCTAACCCCATACCGATTAAAAATATCACATACAAAGTACTAACTATACCTGCTAATATCCAAGCTAAATTTGCTTTTGTTGGTTGATTTGTACCCGCATTTGGTTTTGATGATTGAAAATTTTGGCGCAAATAACGAATTAAAGGACGTACAGGAAAAACCCAAAAAGTTGAGAAAAAAGCTAGGAGAAAAAATATTGACAAAGGGATATGAAAATATGTAGTTTCGTACCAAGGTAATCTTTCAAAGCCTGCCGGACCTAAATCGAAGGGGTGGAACATAAATGTCACCCGTCCATCTTCGTTTGCGGCAAAGGCAACAAAATCATTATTGTTATATCGATAAAATAATAATGGCTCAACTTCTATGAGTTTAACTGTAGTATCTTGGGGCGGAATTGTGCCAAAGAAAGTCTCCGGAATATTTACTTCTAAAGTTCCATTTTGACGTTTTTTAACACTGACATGATTAACTAAGGAAGTTACTTTTGCTAAAGTATGCTGGGGATATTCAATATGTCGATAAGTCCCAGTAAACATCTGAGTTCGCTGTTGATGATTGGCTAACGGTTGCGGTACTTTTGTTTCTTCTAATTTAGGATAATAATGGTCAATGAATTGATTAATTAATTCTTCGTGAAACTTGGGTTCAAATTTGTTGTAAGTAATAAATAAACCTAAATTTTGCTCAGGAATTAAAGCCACCAAACCTGTATAACCAAGAAATATCGAACTATGAGCTAGTACACGTTGTCCATTCTTAAAACGTTCATGAAAGCCATAACCAACACCGGGTAATTTTGGATGATCAGTAAACTGCTGTAGTTTCATTTCTTGGGCAGTTTCTTGATTCAAAATGCGCTGATTTCCATAGCGTCCATTTTGTAAATGAGCCAACATAAAATGAGTCATATCTGTAGCAGTTGAACTCAATCCTCCAGCCGGAACGATGTTTAAAAAAAGTGATGAGAATGGCTCATAATCACCATTTTCATATTCATAACCCACCGCTAAATCTGCTGCTAAATCTTCAGGAAGAGGTTGTCGAAAACTACTCCGTTTCATATCCAGCGGTTGCAGAATGTTTTCCTCAATATATTGTGCGAAGGGAACTCCAGAAATTACTTCTACCAAATAACCTGCTAAATCAAAATTAAAATTAGAATAGCTGTAAAGTTCTCCTGATGGTCTAACACGAGGAGGTAATGTGTCCTGGAGGTATTCTCCTAATGGCAGTATATTGTTTTTCTTTCTAGCAGCAATACCTATATAACGCTGACTAAAACCACTAGTATGGGTTAATAAATTTTTGACAGTTATCGGGTTAGAAAAATTATTTTCTATTTGAAACTCTTTGAGATATTTATTAACATCTTCATCTAAATTTATTAACCCTCGTTCTACTAATTGCATCACAGCCGTAGCTGTAAATAACTTAGAAACAGAACCCACACGAAAAATAGTTGTGTCTGCAATTACTGGTGTTTGCTTTTTGACATTACTATAGCCGTATCCTTTGGCGAAAAATTTGGAACCATCTTTTACCACTGATATTGCCGCACCAGGAATATCTAACTCTTGCATTTGTTGGTGAAAAAATTTATCTAAAAAAACTTCTAATTCTTGGGGGGTAGTGAGTCCTGTTTGAGTATTATTTTGAGTATTATTTTGAGTATTAAGTTCTGTAGACTTAGGTGTTTGAGAAGCTACAGGTAAACCTGATAAGAATAAAAATAGAATTAGTCCGAACAAACCACATAAAAGTCGCTTGAATTTTCCTGTGATTATTAAAGAAATAAGTGGAAAATGATTTTTAATTTTTTGCAATATACCCATAGCGTAAATTTATTGTTTATTCTTAGCCTTAACACAAAAATGAAAAATGCAGGGCATAATTAAATTTTTAAATAATTTAAATAAATTGATTTTACTACTTTGAATATTAAAAATAATAAATATCATTTATCTTCTACCTAAAGAGATAAATTTTTAGCTGGTTGTGAATAAGATAATAAGAATGTACATTGAACTATAAATAGATTCATATCTTGCACCATAGAAACCTATCGTTAAAATAATTAATAATTGTTTGACTTCGTTTTTACCCGCCTGGAACTGCAAGTCCCAGTCTGATAGCATAAGTCCATTAAAATGGACTAAAAATATTACAGCTTTACGTTAATTATATTTTTTCAGGACTTACGCGATAAACCGCACCCCCGTAGGGTGAATGTCTCTTGGGCGGGCGTTGGTGCGTGACACTACAATCAAAAATGTGCCAGTTGCGTAAGTCCTATTTTTATTATGTCGTCCGGGCAAGCTTCGCTATCGCGTCTCTACAAGGTTTCAATTGACGCATATTTAATTTCCGGAGATGTCTAATCAGATATTCTACTGACTTCGTATTTTAGTTGTTATCGATTTGATACCACGGTACGGCATGAACAGAAAGTTCTTGCTCTTGAGGTAATGAAAGATAATAACTAAACCAGCTACTCGCTAAACGAGCAACTTCATCTAAAGCACCTGGTTCGTTAAATTGTTGAGAAGCACCAGGGATAATTTCTAGCTGTTTTTTCG
>JBHJOU010000101.1:0-2148 GCA_050329355.1 Rivularia sp. (in: cyanobacteria) | reverse complement strand
CTCCCCCCATCCCCCCATCCCCATCTCCTCACTCCGCAGCATAACCTTGAATATTCTCCGGTTCAAACTGACGTAAAATTCTGGTTGTTTCGCGATTGAGACTTTGGGTACCTTCAACTATAACTATATATTTACCAGCATTTAAGCGGTTGCGGTAAGGTAAAGCGTCACCACCACCTACAACTAAACCGACTCCTCCACCAACAAAGATAGCTCCTAAAGCACCACTACCAGCACCCAATAATCCTCCAATAAAATGATTACCGATTTCTCCTGCCCAAGCAAAAGTGTTTAACCCGGTAATAAAACTAAAAGCAAAGCCAGCGAAAAAGCCAAAGGGTACTAACCAATAAGACATAAACTTGGCTTGCTTTTTAGCTTCTTCTTTGGGATCAATTAAACCAAATTCATCGGCAGATTTATAGCCTCTACCAAGTATGGTACTTTTAATGGCTTTTTTTTCTAAGGCAGTGTAAGCTTCTTCTGCGATTATCCTGTCTGGGAATACTGCAACGAGATAATTCATTTATATAAAAGTTAAAACGAAGAAAAAAATTTTGCTCTAATTAACAGCGTAGCAGTACTGTCAGCATCAATTCTATTTTTTAAAGTCAATATTTTCTAATCTATACAATAAGCAGCAATTTCTGCAAATGCGCTGTCAACTTGCGAACATAAAGGAGGAAAGCTGATAAAGCCGTGTATCATAACGGGATAATCTATCAATTTCAGCGAATTTTCTGCTGATTGTAAACGTTGAGCGTACATGAAATTTTCCGAATTTTTGATTAGCCTCAATGCAATTTTGAGTACCAGCTTTTTCTAATAAAATCTCTACTGTACGCTTTCTTTCTTTAGGTAAAGTAGCTTTCTGCTCGCACCATTCGGTAAAGCTCGCAAAATACTTTTGATTCTGAGTACAAGCTGTTACGCTTAGTGCAATAAAGAATAATGCTATTAATCTCATTTAATTTAAGTTATTCTATTAAGTCAAAGATTAAATGGTGCGTTACACGCTCGGCGCTAACACACCCTACAAAATACAATTTAAATCACCGCTGCTTCGGGTACGGCATTCTGCATTTTGGTAAATGCATCGATCAAGGTTTGCAACTGTACGTCTGCTTTCATTACTCCCAATCCTCTTACGGTGACTTTACCGGGTGAATACACAAACCGACTCATCTGATTTTGCGGTAGTTTTTCTGCAAGGAGTTTCCAAGCGGGTTCTTCCATGGGAGTTTCTAATACGATGTGTTGTTTTCCTTCCGGTTTAATCCGACTAAATCCTAAATTCTTCGCTAATTGTTTTAATTCCATGACTCGTAAAAGTTGATTCGCAGATGCTGGTATGCTTCCGTAGCGATCGTTCCATTCTGCTGCAATTAATGCTAATTCGGATTTTGATTTAGCTACTGCTACCGCACGATAAGCGCTCATTTTTTGGTCCAAATCGGGAATGTAATCTGCTGGAATCAGCGCTGTCAAGTTCAGATCAATTTGAGTATCGTCAACGGTGGGAATTTCTTGTCCCCGAATTTCGCGGATTGCTTCTTCAAGCATTTCCATGTACAAGTCGAAGCCGATGACGTTCATTTGTCCGGATTGCTCTGCTCCCAACAAGTTACCGACTCCACGAATTTCCATATCCCGCATTGCTAATTGATAACCAGAACCGAGTTGAGTAAATTCTTGAATCGCTCTCAACCGTTTGCGTGCAGCTTCCGATAATGACCGTTGTTTGGGATAAAATAACCATGCATGGGCTTGAATTCCTGCACGTCCCACACGTCCCCGCAGTTGGTAAAGTTGTGCTAAACCGAATTTATGAGCGTCTTCAATTAAAATCGTGTTGACTCGCGGAATGTCCAAACCAGATTCAATAATTGTCGTACAAACTAAAATATCTGCTTCCCCACTACTGAAAGAAAGCATGATCGATTCTAACTCACTCGCATCCATCTGACCGTGCGCGATCGCAATTCTCGCATTCGGTATCATTTCTCGAATTCCAGCGGATATTTCTTCGATTCCTTCTATCCGGGGAACTACATAAAATACTTGTCCACCCCGGTCTAATTCTTGACGTATAGCAGTACGAATAGCTTCGGGATTAATCGGTGAAAGGTGAGTTTTGATCGGTCTTCT
>JBHJOU010000590.1:0-2148 GCA_050329355.1 Rivularia sp. (in: cyanobacteria) | reverse complement strand
ATTTGTCAACAATTAATCTAAAATAAACTCATTACCACTTTAGCTTAAATTTATTGTAAACGTCTACTTCACAGTAGATTCAGTATTACACAAAGATAACTTATGTCGTTTGTTTAACTAGCGCTACCTTTCATTTCTTTGTAGTTGATTGCTTGAGTATTTACAGTAATCATACTGAACTAGTATTTTTATTTGCTTTTCCTTTGATTGCCACTGGGTGTAAACAATTAGACATATTTAATTTTATCCGCCATAGGCTTTTATTTTTGCCCTTCAAAACAAAAATAACTGTGGTTTCTACTGAAGATTAAAGTCTGATATGAGTTTTTTCAGTACATCTACTTATTCTCATATAGGCTGGTGTATTTACATAATGTCTGTAAACAACCTCGGAAAATACAAGCAGTAAATAATAAGTAAATAATACTTGTATTTTCTAGTTCCCAGACTCAGCCTGGAGACCTAATCTTCCAGTAAATAAGCACATCTACTCAACGGTATTTGCTGAGTTATTCAACAAGCAAATAACCGTAATTTCCACTATTCAGTATTTAACAGGGTGATAAGAATGCAAAGTAATCTCAATAATGGTTTTAATAATTCTGGGCGCACAATGCCTTCCTTGGATATGAACTCCCCGTCTGCACCTCGTGAAATGCCTAGTAGCGACATGGATGCGGCATCTGCTTACGGACATATGCAGAAAGTGTTGGTAGAACTGCGCGTTCCCAGTAATCAAGGTGTATTAGCAGCATCTCGGACAGCTGCACAAATCAATGTAAGTAGTTTCAGATTTGATACCAGCTACGAACCGATAACAGTTAATTCCAGTAGCGAGCAACTATCTAGCCTGCGAGCTAACAACGAAGAAACGGTTATTGTGCGCGGTATTATACAAGAAAATGATATTCAGCAATTAGAATCACAAGCTAACGTCATCAAAGTTTATAAAGATACCCCCATTGCACCCTTTGATATTGCCTTATTAGAAAAAAACAGAGATTTAGTCGCACCGATGGATGGGGCGCAAAATTGTCCGATTGGTACCTGTGATTGCTCCCCGACAACAGCCAAAGGAACCATAGCCGATGTCGCCAAGTATTTTGGAGCCGACCAAATTTGGGCAGCTGGCTTCAAAGGAGAAGGTATCGTTGTTGGTGTTGTTGATGGTGGAATAACTGCTGAAGGTCGTGATATTGGTCCATCAGAAACCATTCTTCGTGTCAAAAATGTGATTGGTGGTCCCGCATCCGACTGGGGAACTACCGCCAAAGAATGGGGTGAACACGGTAATATGTCCGCTACCGATGTATTAGGAATGGCACCCGCAGCCAAACTCTACGATTGCCGAATTTCCGGCGGTGATGCCATATCCAACGCATTAAAAGTATTCGACTGGGCAATTAAACAGTATCAAACCGACGGTACACCCCAGATTCTTACCAATAGTTGGGGAATTTACCAAGAAAGCTGGGATGAATTTTATGCAAACAATCCCGAACATCCTTTCACTCGTAAAGTTGTAGAAGCGATTGAGCTAGGTATTTTAGTTTTATTCGCAGCAGGCAACTGTGGAGGTAGCTGCCCCTCCCAAAGATGCGGTACCGATACTGGCTCAGGTAAAAGCATTTGGGGTGCAAACGGACATCCTTTAGTGATGACGGTTGGAGCAGTCAATAAAGAAGAACAGTTTAT
Organism: Rivularia sp. (in: cyanobacteria); assembly: GCA_050329355.1. Taxonomy (GTDB): domain Bacteria; phylum Cyanobacteriota; class Cyanobacteriia; order Cyanobacteriales; family Nostocaceae; genus Rivularia. Next base: position 453 of record JBHJOU010000590.1, on the reverse strand, counting down.
TGGTTATAGTAGTCAAGGACCTGCATCTTTAGACCCCAATAAACCAGATTTTTGCTCAGTGAGTCATTTTAAAGGTTACTTTGCTAGCGATAACGGCACCTCAGCGGCTTGTCCGATTGCTGCTGGGGTAGTAGCATTACTCAAACAAGCTAAATCTGACTTAAATCAACAAGAAGCTAAAGAACTCCTCAAAAGTACCGCGAAAAACATTGGTGAACCTGGTTTTGATCATCATTCCGGTGCTGGAATTATTCAAGCAAAAGCCGCTTTTGACCAACTATTACCTCAACAGCCAAAATGGCACGAATGGGAAAGCTGGGGAGGTAACAGTTTCTATGCACCTGCGGTTGTCTCTGCTGAGGAAAATCATCTTGATGCCTTTATTGTCGGTGGAGACAGTGCAATTTATCGTAAATCTTGGCATGAAGATAAAAATCTCGGTGAATGGGAGAA
>JBHJOU010000973.1:0-7829 GCA_050329355.1 Rivularia sp. (in: cyanobacteria) | reverse complement strand
TCTAAACCAGATTTGTTTGCTTTCCACGTCCAACTACCGATGATTCCAATATCATAGTTTTTGATTGCATGATTTTTTGCTGGTATTGTCCAGCTAGAAGGTAGATGAAACGCTTTACTACTTTTATTTTGAGTATAAAAGTAATTAGAATCATCAGATGTTAACGTCCATACCTGCTTTGAGGAAGCAGCTAAATGGTCTTCCATCCTTTTTATCAGACGAGTTTCTCTTTTGTATATGTATTTTGATAGATATTTTTTGGCATTTTTTAACTGTGTTTCGTAAAGTTGATGTTCTACATTGTGAGCAATAAATATAATTTTGGAGTTTTGATCTAATAAAGGCAATAACCAACCTAATTGAGCATGATCGATGAGAATTATATCGTAGTTATTGACCTGTAAAAGATTTTGTATTTTTGTCAAATATTTTTGAGAATAATATTTTGCTGCTGAGTAAGGAAGCTGTTTCCATATGCTTAAAGCCATCCACAGAAATGGATGATATTTCGATTTTTCTGTTTCTATATATCGTTGTTCAACTACAATTTCCTGACTATTTTCAGAATTGATATCATCTGGACGCTGATATCCGACAACTAATACTTGATGTCCGGAGTATTTTAAAGCGTTAATAAAACAGTGAGATGCAATTTCACCACCAGTTTTTCTTCCACTGGGAAGAACGGTTGTTAGATACAAAATTTTCATTGATTAAGTAAACTAGAACTATAGAAATAATTTAAATTAATGACTTAATATCCGATACGACTTCATGTATGACTTGAGTTCCAAATAATGATTCAAGTAGTTTTTGCTCGATGTGATTTTTTTGAAAGTTACAGAGTAAGTTAACAATTGCTCCTGCAAAAGATTGTGTATCTGAAGCAATTTTGAAATACTGTTTAACTGAAAGAGGTAAACCCGCTATTCCTTGGGGTGTAGAGACAATAGGTAAACCTGCTATTAACATTTCTAAGGATTTAATACTAACTCCACTACCTGTTAAAACTGGATTAATTAATACGCGCCCGGAATGATAAATTTCTTTGGAGGATGAGGGATTAATGCTTAAATCTACACCATCGATATTTTCACATAGCTGTCTAATTTTATTTATCGGTTTCGCTCCAGCGATTAAAACTTTTACATTGGATAATTGGCAACGAATTTCAGGCAAAACTTGAGTTAAGAACCAAATAATACCGGCTACATTATTATTAGAATATAAATTACCTAAAAAAACAACGTCATACTGATGATTATTTTGGTAATTATCATCTAAGTTTTGAGACTTATTAAACTCCATTAAAGGAGGTAAATAGCGCCCATTTTTAAACCCATGAGATTTCCAGAATTTTAAATCTTCTGGGGAAATATCATAGAATAAAAGACTATTGTTTAATAAGGATTTTTCATATTGTTCTAAATGAGAAAGTGATAAATATCTTTTAATTTTACTTGTGCCAGTAGCGGAAGCAAATAATCGTTGATAATACAGATGTTCAATATTGTGACAACGAGTAACTATCGGAATATTAAAATATTGACTTAATTGAAATGCAACATCTCCACCATGAATACCATCTAACCAAACAACATGAGGTTTAAAAGCACGAACTTGAGAGATTAAATCATTTAATTGTTGCCCCCTAACAAGTCTAGAAGTAACTTCTAAAGGATAGCGGAATAGATTTAAAATTCTGCTAGCTTTAGCACATAAACTATATTGAAATGGAATAAAATAAGTAGAATTTACATATTTTTTGATTTCAGCTACTTCTTGATGATATGGAACTCGATCAAACCAACATATCAGTTGTAGTTCAACCCCAATTTGAGCAAAAGCTTTTATTCTTCGCCACATATCTATCCGTCCACCATGAATAGCAGGATAAGGGATATCATGACATACTAAAGTCATCTTCATATTGTTAATTATTTTCGGGAAAGGTTTTGATATGTATCCATTTTTCTTCTATTAAAGAAGAATTATTGTATTGATAAGTTTTGGCAAGAGGATACTCAATAGCAAGGGAAAAAACAGTAGAAACATAGACTATCCAAAAAATACTATTAGTTTCTACAAGGGTGCTTTCACTGATGTTGTACATCACTAAGAAAGTTAAATATATTAAAGGCCAAATACCCTCTATACATTTGGTGATTCGCAACCACATTACTCCTTTAAAGTAGGTAGTAATAAAGCTCAATAAAAATACTGATAAACCGGCAATTCCTAGCTCTATAAATAAATCCATAAAGCCGTTGTGTCCATATGGACATTGCCAAGCAAGGGTACGCCAAAGATAAGCTGTAATTTCGCTGTTCCAATCTCTCCAGACAGCATTAAATCCATAGCCTAACCAAGGACGTTCTCGAATTAAATCAAACATTGCACTCCATATATCGGTGCGCCCGGTTAGAGTTAAATCTTTACCTAATGCATCGGCGACAACTGGTAAATTATCTAGCAATAATGTAGATATACTGCCAACTGTCAGTATTAATGCAATTATCAACGGTATTAATTGGTTGTAATTACTTCGCCAACTTCTATAAAGAAATAAAATAACTGTTAGAGATAGAAACACAACTAAAGAGGATTTAGAAGTTGAAAGTACGATTAAAGCGATGGAAAGAATATAGCCAGCCCAGGGAATCCAGCGATATTTAATATTACGAATGGGATTACTCATCGCCACAAATAAAAACACCATGCTGCTGAAAACCATCAATCTACCTAAGATATTTTTATGAGTCATTATCCCGCGCCAAGAACCTGCATGAATTCCTCCTTCTTGAACCGTCATTAAGCCATATTTTGGTAGCGCAATGGCAAATATAAAGCTGAGTACAATTACTATTCCCAAAGCGATTGCTAATAGTTGTAATTGTTCTCTTAATGTGAAACGCATTGCCATGTATACAGCAAATACACTTGTTCCTAACAGCAATCCGCTACGTCGTGGAGTAATATCTGGTGCAAAAGTCCATAATATTGAGGCTATAACAATTCCTAAAAATAGCCATATCCAAATATCTTTTTGTGCAACACGAACAAAATTTTTCTGATGTCTTACTATTAGCAAGAAAGTAATTGTATAGATTGCCGTAAAGAATTTGGGACTGTAGGGGTCACTACTTATTCCCCCACTTCCTCCACCTTCTATAAGTACAGGTATCAAGGCACTTGTAGAAAGAAAAAGAGTAAATACAACGAATATCTTTTCGGCTAGCTTTGGTAACTTTGGCATACCGAATATATTTCCTAATATATTATTTTTCTATGAATAAAAATACCTAAAATTCCCAGGTATTGTTAAACTTCATACTTTTTTAAGTGAATTAATTAATGAAGTTTTTTAATTAATGAATCAAGTAACTGATTTTGTCAATAGATATTTTTAAATTGATATCAATGTTGAAATTATGTTTAATCACTTGATGTTTTTGATGACTTATAAGCTTTTTAAAGCTTACAAGGTATGTAAAATAAAAGATGTAGAGTTCCGTGCAAAGAGAACATTTTATATATACTGAATATATTATTAAAAGTATTATGCGTGTTTTTACTTTTTTTAGCAATGAGAATAAACCAAGATTTTACTTAATCTTCATCAGCTACTCCGATTTCAGTAAAGTTTTGATTAATTCAGGAAAATATGTTGAATTTATCGCTCTATTATTAAGTTTCAAACAAGATATGTCCTAGCCTGTCAGAGAAATTATTGAGATGTAGTAATATGCAAATACCTTAAAACGAAACATCTCAATTTAATTACTGTATTAATACAATGCTATGGACGCTACCGAAAATCAGTAATACTTGAAAAATAACCATAGTCAGTATTTAAATTATCTTTACGAACAGGTTATTAACACAATATTTACAATTGTGTTATCTACCGAAAACGTATATTAAATTGTTGGAAATGGGATTTTGAATGGAAACACAAATGCCAATCACAGAAGAAGATTTGCAGTCTCTAAGTAAAACTGATTCTTTATCTAGAGAGCCATATTGGTTATTAAAAAGACCTGAAAATTTGCAAGAAGAAAACATTCCTTTTGGTCGCATTTTCTCAACTTTGCGTCGTCGAGCAGCTTTAATTGCTAGCGTCGCAGTCATCACAACCACAGGAGCAGCTTACTTCAGTTCCACTCGTACTCATTCCTATGAAGGCAAATTTCAATTACTAGTTGAACCTTTAAGAAATTCTGAAAGTGAACTGCTAGTTTTACTGTCTCAAACTCTTCAGCAAGATGTCAATAAAATTACAAGAGACAATACTACGGCTTTGGATTATCAGGCTTTGGTAGAGGTTTTAAAAAGCCCGAAAATTATCGAACCTGTAGTTGAAGAAATACAGGCTAAATATCCCGGAATTAGTTATAGCAAACTGGTTGGTGGTGCCAATTCGGGGAAAGTTCCTACCGCAGTTAAGGATGGCACTTTACACATTAGCCGACTTTCTCAGGGTGAAATTGAATCTAGAATCATCGAAATTCGCTACAAGGATTCCAATCCCGATCAAGTTTTGTATGTGTTAGATAAAGTTTCTCAAGCTTATCGAAAATACAGTCTCGAACAAGAACAAACGAATTTACGTCAAGGAATCAAATTTGTTGAACAGCAGATTCCCAAGTTGCGCTTACGAGTCAATACACTGCAAGGACAAATGCAGCTTTTTCAGCAGAATCACAACCTATTTAATCCTGAACTTCAAGGAGAACAATTACTTAACAGAGTTGATCAATTACAAGCAACCAAAATAGAAGCCTCGAAAAAACTCGCAGAAAGCAAGTCGCTTTATGGTTCTTTACAAAAACAGTTGGGAATGTCCCAAAATTCCGCGATCGCAGCTTCAGCTTTAAGCGAATCACCACAGTATCAAGAAATACTCAAACGAGTTAGGGATATAGAAGCGGAAATTGCCACCGAGTCAGTACGTTTGAGTGATGCCAATCCGGTAATGCAGTCTCTGAGAGAGCGACGAGCCAAATTAATACCTTTATTAAAGCGGGAAGCACAATTGGCTTTGGGTTCCAATGTTTCCGAAGAATTACAAAATCCCCAAGTAGGAGTTTATCAAAATTCCGTTCGTCGCCAACTAATTCAGACAATGGCTGAAACTGCAAACCAGATTCAGTTATTAGAAGCAAGTTTGAAAGCTACCGATGATGCTTTAATCGGATTAAACCAACAAATCAAACAATATCCCGTAGTTGCTGGTAGATATGCCAATTTGCAACGAGAATTACAAGTTGCTAGCGATACCCTCAAACAGCTTTTAGGCAAACAAGAAGCACTACGGGTAGATGCTGCTCAGCAGGAAGTTCCTTGGGAATTAATTATGCCTCCAAGGCTACCCCAAGATAAAAATGGTAACGCGATCGCAGATGCTTCTAAAGGTAAGCTCGATATTATTTTAGGAGGAGTTGGAGGTTTACTATTAGGTGTTTTAGTTGCTTTTCTCTTAGAGAATGCTCAGAATGTTTTCCACGATTCCCAAGAAGTGAAACGAAGCGCCAAATTACCTTTGTTAGTCACGATTCCTTACTTAAAAGAAATCAAACAATTAACTCCTACTCAACAAGAACTAGTTTATACCATCGAAACTGAAGAACGGTGGCTTCTCCAAAATGGCAGTGGTAAAAATCAACAGCAGAAAGCTTCTCCCTACACACAAGCTTTTTATTCTTTGTATACCAGAATTCAAGCTTTTCGAGAGCAAACTAAAATTTGTTCATTAATTGTGACATCAGCTACTTCAGAAGAAGGTAAATCTACTGTGGCGACAACTTTTGCCAAAACAGCCGCAGAAGCTGGTTTACGAGTGCTGTTAGTGGATGCTAATTTACAAAATCCTCAAGTACATCACAGTTTGGGTTTGGTAAATACTCAGGGATTAAGCGAAATACTTTCCCAAGGTTTAGATTTAAACGATGCAATTGGACAATCTTATCAAGAAGAAAACTTATTTGTAATCACCGCAGGAGAGATACCCCGCAATCCAGCAAAGCTGTTTTCTTCACCAAGAATGCAAAATTTTGTCAAGCGATCGCAAGCTGATTTTGATTTAGTAGTTTACGACACTCCCCATATTTTAGGACGTTTAGATACCAGTATTTTAACGACTCATGCTGATGGAATTTTGATGGTTGTAGGATTAGGTAAAACTGTTCGTCCCTCACTTTCAAAAGCATTGGATGAATTGAAAGTTGGACGTAATCGGATTTTAGGTTTAGTTACCAATACTTTAGAATCCTGATTAATCGGTGAAAGCCGATACATCAAAATTAAATAATTTCCGAATCAACAAATGGTGAATTCCTTAAACCCAATTACCAGGTACATCAAGAAAAAAGTATCTAGCCAGTTCATTCGTAATCTTGGCTGGCTGGGTATGGCTGAGATATTTTATCGAGTCTTACGTTTAGGATTAGTAGTCATCATCGCCAGGTATTTAACTCGCTATGATTACGGTTTGGGAGCGATTATTCTGGCGGTGCGAGAATTTGCAATTACTTTTGCTGATGTCGGTATCGGTGCAAAGATTATTCAAGCTGATGAGAAAGAACTTCCGCAGTTATGTATTTCTGCTTTTTGGTTAAACTGGTTGATTTTTGCCAGTTTATTTATGATTCAAGCTCTTGCTGCATTTCCTATTGCTTGGTTTTATCAAAGTAAAGAGATTATTTTTCCGATTATTATTACCGGAATAGCTTATTTAATTTGGCCTATTCACGGTATTCAAAAAACTTTAATTCAAAGAGAAAATCGGTTTAAAGTCATCGCATTTACCAATACAGTTCAATACTCCATTTCGGGTATATTGACAGCAATATTCGCCGTTATGGGTATGGGAGTATGGGCTTTTGCGCTGCCGGTTGTGATAGTTGCTCCCTTAGAAATCATCATATATTACAAATATCATTCCTGGCGACCTCGTGAAGGATTTACAACAGTATATTGGGATGAAATATTAAATTTTGGCAAACATATTCTCGGTGTGGGATTACTGAAAACTTTGAGAAATAATTTAGATTATTTAATAGTTGGACGTTTTGTCGGCATTGAAGAATTAGGAATCTACTTTTTTGGTTTTAATGCTGGTTTAGGAATCAGTTTAAGTATCATTAATGCCATTAGTTCGGTAATGTTACCTCATTTATGTTCAGCACGTACAGAATGGCTGGAATTCCAACATCGTTATTTCCACAGTCTCAGAACTATTGCTTTGATCATTATTCCTTTTGTATTGTTTCAAGCTAGTTTAGCTCCTATTTATGTTCCCATTGTTTTTGGTAAACAGTGGATAAGTGCCATCCCAATTTTAATATTAATTTGTTTATCAGCGATTCCCAGACCTTTTGCAGATGCAGCATCTCAATTATTAGTAGCTGTGGGAAAACCTCACTTAGATTTACGATGGAATGTCATATTTACCAGTTTATTTGCTCTGTTCCTATTTATGGGAGTTAACATTCCAATTATTGCCAATACTTTTTTAGATTTCGATACTGTTGATAGTTTGACATTAATATTAGGAAAAAATTGGAAAGTTATCGGCATAGCTTTATCTGTTCTGTTAGTTCATCTAATTTTCTTACCGTTTTTTACCATATGGGCTACACGTTATGTGTTTCCCAATAAATTGCATATGTAAAACAGGAATTATAGTATATTTTTATGCTTTTTTAAAAAATAAAAATCCGGTTTTTTTAAGTATTAATACGTTTTTTTTTGCCGTATAGTAATTTAAAATACTAAAAACTGGAGATTGAGCGCGATCGCGATTACTCGCTTCTTTTACCGATTAAAAA
>JBHJOU010000555.1:0-2204 GCA_050329355.1 Rivularia sp. (in: cyanobacteria) | reverse complement strand
GTTACACCGGATACTAGTAGTAATAAAATAGGTCGTCGCACGTACCACGCCAAAATACCACCAACTAAAGACCAACTGCCTATCCACAGGTATTCTAACCATTCGGGTAAATACCAAATCATCGGTCTACCATCTAACACAGTACTGATGATTTGACTCGTCATCTGTGCGTGAATAAACAGAGGAGAAACTCTCGGCGATTGGTCTTCTGATATACTATAAGGAGTAAGTACACCCCGGTCAAGACTACGAGCGCTAGTACCAATAATTACTAAACGGTCTTGAATTAAATTAGGATTTACTTTATCTGTTAAAACTTGGGTTAAAGTAACAGTATCGGCAATATTATGTGGATTGCGGTAATTAATGAGAATGTGAGAACCTTCATTATCAAGGTTTATATATCCACCAGATTTTTTTTTCAAATGAGGAATCGGCACTTGATTAAAAGAAAGGATATTATTACCAGAAAAACCATGTTGAATACCTTGTTGTTCTAAATAATCTACTGCGAGTCTACTAGCAAAAGAATAATTGGTATTACATTTACTATTTGAAAAAGGTGTTTGAAACAATAAACCTCGACGGACAACATTATCATTATCAGGAATTAAATCATTAAAACCGATATTATCTTCAGCAAAATTGGGTGGTGGTGGTATTTCTGTTGCTGTTTTGTCCATACCTTGAAACACACAACCAACAATAATATTATCTTTGGGTATTCCTGCTGCTAAATTAGTTTTTTGAATATTTTTAATATATAAACTAGTATGTAAACCAATCACACGCGGTTGATAGGATTGAATTTTGTTTAATAGTTGATTAATCGTTTCATCGGAAAGAGGATTTTTTTGCTGCTGTAAATCTTTATCAGTAACAGTCACCAATAAAATTCGCTTATCGGGTGGTTGTGAGAAACGCAAAACCATCATTTCGTCATAAGCACGTAATTCCCATCGCTGCAACCATTTTAATTCCCGTGCTAACAATACCAAAACAGTAACACCCAAACTAGTCACTAAAATTGTTCGCAACCAGCTATTAGAAGTCGAATCTTGAATAGAAATATTACGGGTGCTATCTGCAACTTGAGGACGCTGAGTGTCATCTCTTACCGTCAAAATACCCGGTTGATTTCTCAAAAATGCAGCACGGAAATTACCTAAAAGTCTCCTAATCACAGTAAATATAGTCTCATTCGATTTTGGATACATTCGCTTCACTCAGTACAAGCTTTGGATTACTCCCATGTCTGAAACCAGAGCTTTGAAATATTGATAATACGCACTGTTAGATGTATTTTAATATAATTGAGAATGAGAAATTAAGGAAAATATTCAGTTAAGAGTTATACAATTTTACAAAAATTTTGATTAAAGTTTTGAAGTTCGGGAACAGGGAACAGAAAAATTATATTTTTATACACATAACTCTTAACTTCTTTCCCCAATCTAAAATCCAAAATTAATAAATGCATCAAACTTCTGGAAATTGGCGCTTAGGGCTAGCATTATCTTTACTGACGGTTATCTTATGGGGTGTTTTACCGATTTCCTTGTCGATAGTATTACAGGGCTTAGATGTTTATACCCTGACTTGGTTTCGCTTCTTGGTATCTTTTTGTTTGCTCGCTGGTTATTTAAAGTTAAGCGGCAATTTACCAACTTTTTCACAATTACGTTCTACTTCCCCAAAACTGGTATTGATTGCAACTATCTTTCTGGGGATAAACTACATCTTATTTGTCCAAGGTTTAGCTCTTACCACTCCTGCAAATGCTGAAGTTTTAATCCAGTTAGCACCGTTGTTAATGGGGTTGGGAGGTTTGGTGATTTTTAAAGAACGTTATATTTTACCTCAGTGGATTGGTATAAGTATTCTTACTATCGGCTTTGTTTTATTCTTTCACGAACAATTATCAAATTTGATTACCGCACAATCAACATATCTACTTGGTAGTGGTTTAATTGTACTAGCTGCAATTAGTTGGTCTATTTATGCTTTGGCTCAAAAACAGCTTTTGCAAAGTTTATCTTCGGCTCACATTATGCTAATTATTTATGGCGGATGTGCTTTATTATTCACGCTGTTTGCTAATCCGAAAATCATTTTTACACTGAATTTATTGCAGAGTGGAATGTTGATTTTTTGTGCTTTAAATACTTTAATTGCTTATGGTGCTTTTGCTGAAGCATTAGAAC
>JBHJOU010000415.1:0-3318 GCA_050329355.1 Rivularia sp. (in: cyanobacteria) | reverse complement strand
ATACCATCGAGTTTGATATTCAAGGAGAATATAACGCAGAACTTGCCGTTGCTGGAAAACTTACAAATCCCCAAATTAATTTTCAACTAAAAGGTAACAATTGGCAATGGCGACCTCAAAAAGAATATGTCACCTATAATTCTCGTCAAGGTGTTGTTGTCAGACAAAATCAACCTTTAGATATCACTCAGGTAATTGCTCAAGCAAGTTATCAAAATGGCATAATTCAATTACAACCAATACAACTTGCTGTGAATGGTGGTTTAATTTCTCTTAGTGGAACCCTCGATGGAATAGAATCATCAGGAACAGTACAAATTCAAAACTTTCCTGTAAACATAGTCGAAAGATTTGTCGATTTACCCGCTGATGTTGATGGGAACTTGAATTTACAAGCCCAATTAGGTGGAAATTTATTTCAACCAGAAATTCCACAAGGTGCGTTTTCCTTAATTAAGGGTACCATTAACCAACAACAATTGGGTGAATTGGCTGGGAATTTTAATTATATAGATTCTATCGCTCGACTCAATACTACTCCCAATTCCGTTATTAATATTAACGCCGCAGTTGCTTATCCTCTCCAACCAAATAAAACTAATACTGTTGCTGTACAAGCAAGAATTGATAACCAAGCTTTTGCTTTATTAGATGCTTTCACCCAAGGTGAGGTGCAATGGATAGATGGAAATGGACAAATTGCGATCGCTATTAACGGTGAATTAAATCCCCAAGCTGATACAATTCCAGGATTATTTGATAATTTAGTTGCCAATAGTGCAATTCAAATTGAAAACGCCACAATTAGAACCAAGCAGTTAAATAATGATATTAAATTAACCGCTGCCGGTAACGCGATTTTAAATAACGAAATTCTCCAAGTAGAACAAATATCCGGGAGTTTAGCCGAAAGTCCCTTTACGATTACTGGCAGTTTACCTTTATTTCAACCCCTTGGCAACCTTCAACCTTTGAATGTCACTTTAGGTCCTGGAAGATTAAATTTGCAAGGTTTATACCGGGGTGGAATTGATGCTAACGCCGAAATCTCCCGCACAGCAATCAATCCAGTAATTAGAGGAAATCTTTCTTTAGGGAATGGTCGTGTTTTTATACCAGAGACCAGAAAAGAACAAACGGTAAACACGCAAGAATTAATCAATGGTCAAGTTACAAGTAGACCACAACAAACCCAGAATTTCCCGATTCAACCAACTTTTGCTGATTTTCAGGTAAGTTTAGGACCAGGATTCCGATTTACTCAAAATTTACCACGAATTAACTTCCGTATGGCGGGGGATTTTACAATTAATGGTGGTTTAAATAACCTCCGAGGAGATGGACAAATTGAACTTACAAGAGGAAGTCTGTCCCTATTTGAAAATTCATTCTTTATCACTCGTGATCGCCAACAAACAGTAACATTTTTACCAAATCGTAGTTTACTAAATCCCCAACTTGATGTAGAATTACAAACCACTGTAGTTGATGCAGCCAGATTTGATCGTTTACAAGCAGTAAATTCCGAAATTAGAGATGATGTAGTTGCAGCAGCTAACCCCGAACAAATCGATATTAGAATTCTTGTGGAAGGTGAAGCCTCAGAACTGCTTGCATCTTTAAATAATAATACATCTTCAGGAGATGCTTGTCTAACATATCAAAGAAATATTAGATTTTCGGGATTAGGAACATTAGTTCCCAATTCTCCAAGTCAATTAGAACAAGTTTCCAACTGTATCAATGCTAATAGTCAAGTTAGCATCCAAACCAGAGATATACTTGATAACCCCGCAATTTCATTAACAAGTACCCCTAGTCGCAACAATTCGGAAATATTATCATTGTTAGGAAACCGTACATTTGCTGCACTACAAAAACTCGAACAGCAAATTACCAGCGGAAACGAAACGGAATTATTAGAATCCTTAGTCTTAGACTACTTGGTTACACCTTTAGAAACCGAAATTACCCAAGAATTTTTATGGCAAGCACAACAACCCATAAACTCTTTAGGTAAATCAATTGGGTTAGCTAGATTACAAGTATTTCCTTCCTTCACAGGTTTAAAAGATATTAATGAAAATTCATCAGCCAGATTTACCTACGATTATGAAGCGGGTGAATTTAGGGTAATGTATGAGAGAAGATTTTAACAGTTGACAGTGGGGTGAGAAGTCGGGTTTTTTCATAATTGTCTTATGTGACAGATATTTAACTTAAGAGGATGTTTTGAAAGTCTAATTTAATACTTTACCGGGCGACTAGAAGTCGCGGCTACAGAAACAAAACCCGCCTGCGCGGGTTTCAAATTAAATAGTCCACGCAGGTGGTCTTTGTTTCTGTAGTAGCGGTTTAAACCGCCGTATACTTTTAAAACATCCTCTAAAAACCCGACTTCTGATTGTGGTTATAATTGTGGGATTATATTTGTCGTAGTTTACTTACACATAAAAGTAAAAAGCCTTGGATAAGTATATTATCCAAGACCAAATGACAGCATTTAGTGGTAATTATTTGTGATTGAAGTAACTATCTAATATTCATCATCGAAATTAATTATGATGAACTAGCTACTTTAATGTATAATTAAATTTGGAAATATTGTGAGCAACGTGTATCGGACGTTCGCCATCTAAGACCGCTCTGATGGAGGGTTGCGCCTCCCCTCGATGGCGACGAAATAGAGGAAACGATAAAAACTCTACAACGCCCAAGGTGATAAAACTATTTTACACTGTCCGAATACCTGGCGATCGTTCTTCTTCGGTATTCGATGCTGAGTCACTGCGGCATAACCCTCATCCAGTGTTGTTGCTCTGTTCCTTATATTTAAAGAATATCAATAATAAATCTAGAATTTGTCGCTCTAAAGTTAAGTTATGAGTATTTCTTTGGGTAGAACTGCTGAACTAGTAAAGTTATTCTTTAGCGATAATCAGTAGTAAGCGCTTGAAATCCCTGCGATTGAGTGTTAGAACAACACGCTCATCACTGCTTGCAAATGCGAGAACTTCATCGTCTGGTATTTTTAAATTAGCCTTTCCTGCTTTCTGGACTGTAAGAAGTGCTCAACGCCTTACGGCATCAAAGGTTTAAACACTGCTACCCGCTTGTAATTAATCAATTGTTTGTCAAGGTGCTCAACGCCTTACGGCATCAAAGGTTTAAACACGCGTAATTTGATTTATAAATTTGATTGATGGAAGTAGGCGTGCTCAACGCCTTACGGCATCAAAGGTTTAAACACGGGGCTTCTGCACCATCTAAGCGTTTATACCAAACTTGTGCTCAACGCCTTACGGCATCAAAGGTTTA
>JBHJOU010000827.1:0-8408 GCA_050329355.1 Rivularia sp. (in: cyanobacteria) | reverse complement strand
ATTTTTTAATTTCGGTAATTTTTCGATTAACTCAACAATTTCCTTTTGAAGATGCTCTGATGTCACAAAATCATTGGAGGTCATAATAGTTGCCGCCAAAATAACATTATAATTTACTTCGATTTTTTGTAGAATTTCTTCGCCTAATCAGCGGCGTTTTTACTCTACAGTCTATTATTTTTAACTTTTCTAACCCTTGCAGGGGATGGTATTTCCACTTATTAAGTTATAGCCAGTAGGATTAAAACCGCAATTATTAGCTAACAATTAATAAATAGGAATTTTTATTGAAAAAAGTTGGATTACTTTTTCACACTAAAAAGCACCTCTGGTTGATAAACCCAAGGCGAGTAAGGACGGTTGCCGCCGCTAACCTGTGCCGGTGGAACTAAATAAATTAATATAGATTTTTATTCAAAAGTATAAAATTGGCTCATCTTAGTATGCCTTGATTAATAGGAATATTTTGTAGCTCCAAAAGTTGCATTCTAAACTTAACCCAATTTGTACCACCGACGCAAGTTAAATCAGTGAACAGCTATCAGCTATCAGTTACCAGTTAAGAGTTGACAGTCTGCAAACTCGGTGTATGGGTGGGAGATAAGATAGGGAGGATATCAATAGATAACTGTTTACTGGGCGTTGCTGAATCCAAGGGCGGAATTTTAAATGTAGAGACGTGATATAATGCCCTCCGGGCACGCTTCGCTAACACGTCTCCCAAGGATTTCAAAATCACGCCAAATCATTTTCATACATCTTTTCAACAACGCCGTTTACTGTATCTCATAAAAGATATGCCTTCACCGTAATGCGTGAATGCTAACACTGTTTACTGATAACTGTTTACTGATAACTGTTTACTAATCCGTTTCAGGAAAGGCTTGTACTTGACCGTCGGGTTTAAAGACTGCACGCACTCTGACATTTTGTCCGTTTCGACTAGGAGACACGAAAGGCTGACCAATTTCTGGAATCCCAGCCTTTTCAACATAATCTCTTGCAGCTTTTCCTAAAGGAAGAATTTGTTCTAAGGCACCATCAACACCCACTGTCAAACTGTATTGTAAAGGCTCTGTTAAACCCTTGGGTGGCTGCCAACGTTGTTTGAAGTAACTTCTTACTTCCGCCACTTGATTGGTATCGAATAATGTTTCGCTGTTGGCTGCAGCTGTTGTTGATTTGCGCTCGTTATTGGCTGGAATTGCCGTGCGATTGTCTCTTAATTGTGCGGCTAAATCGCTATCAAGTTTAGCCGTATTTGTCAGGGAACTTGGTTGATTATTATTTTGAAGAGATACTGATGGCTGTTTTGCAGGAGGTACGGCAATTATCGGAGTCGATGGGTTGGTAAGTGAGGGTAAACTAGTTAATGGTCTGGTTGTAGAAGGCAAATTAGTATTACCAGAAATTGATGTCGAACTATTTCCCCCTTGAGTTTTAGCAGCAGGAGAATTGGGATTTAAAGAAAGTGTTTGTCCTCCAGTTTGCGGTTTTATGGCTGTACTACCGCCTAAATTACTGCTATCTAATGGTGGTAGGGGAATGTTCGATAAACTACTATTAGGATTTGTAGAAGCTGGGGGCAAAGTGCTACCCGGAGTTGTACCCAATGTCGGATTAGGTGATGTCAATGAAGGTAAAGAGGCATTAGGCACGGTTAAACCAGAACCATTAGTTGGTAGCGGTGATGCATTCGGTAAAGGCGTAAGTACAGAATTGGGTATTGGCAATAGCGTGGGAGAAACATCAGTCTCAATTTCTTGGTTTGCTGTCGCTACCGTTTCACCAGTCTGCTTTTGTTCTCGAAGCCGATTAGCGTATTGATAGGTGAATGGCATTAAACCTAAACCTAATACTAGTACCGCTGCAACAGGTGCCCAAGCAGGCATTGCCAAGCTGTTTCTACGTCGTTGAGTCACGGTAGGCATTGCCACAACATCAGCCGTATATTCATCTAAAGCTGTTGCCAAATCAAATAATTGCAGCAAACTCAGTTGAATTGAAGAACCATGAACTTGCGAAGCTAAAGAGCCAAGAAACAATTGATGGGTTAAATGGCTGCTTGGTTGTAAATAAATATTTCCATTTCCCTTAGAAGCAAATTCGTTTCTAAAACTAGAAATATCTGGTTGCGAGTTAGGAACATCTTCTACTGTTCTGGTTTCAGAGGTGTTATTAACAGAATCTGCCTTAACTCTTGAAGCCCAGAAATTTTCTGGTGACTGTTGTAAAATTTCCTGTACGTAACTTGAGACTGCTGTATATAAAGCTTCCAACTGGTCCCGGTCACCTTGGACTATGACTTTTTCCTTTTCTGGTTGTCGCGGATCATCAAAACTAAGATTAAATCTGACCTGCTTGATAACGGATTTACCCATCCAACGCGACAAAGGAGAACTTTGCGCCAAGACTTCTAACGTGCAGGTAGGCGGCGTATACCGACGAATTACTGAATTTGATAGAGGCATGGCAGTAAATGCGTCTTGGACATTTCAAAATTTGGTTGAACGATCTATAAGTGCTAGCCACAGACGGCGATGTCCACCGGAACCACTGTAGAAAACTAAATCTATCAGCAGTTTGAGCGCTAAATTGGTAAGTACATCTGTGGAGATTTTCTCATCCTCTTCCATCCGCTCTTGATAAGTATTGCAGAAAGCATCAATGTAGTCTCCTAGTAAAGCAGAGAAATGAGGCTCACGATTGTTCTTCGCTTGCTGCTCTAATAAGTCAACAGCACGACGAATTAACTCTTGGTGCTGTTTGGCAAGATAGCAAGTAATCAAAACTAGCGATCGCGCTTCTTCTACATCTAATTTTTTTCTGCCTCCTTGACCTTTACGTATGGGGTTAGATTGGCGTAGTCGCCACAGCGCCACCCGGTCTGGCACTCTTGACTCTAAATTAAGATTAATTGCCGCAGAGAGCATTGCCTCGGAACCAATGCCAGTCAAAGCTTCTAGCGCCAACAGTACCAAATCAATCTGGGCTTTAATATCGTCCCATTGAATGGATGTTGGGGCGGCAATGTGATTTAAATCATCCCACTGGGAACTAATAGTGGGTGAATCGCCAGCAGAGTGCATAACTTTAAGCATAGGTGATCGGGCTGGTAAGGACTGTTGCTGTTACCCATTTTGAAACCAGACTCTCAACATTTTATATTGGTTTCCACAAGCTTTAGCAAAAAAAATGCAATTTGGCAAGCTTTTTAGTTGATTTGGGTCAACAGCAATTTGTCTTTCACTTACTTTAGAATCAATTTTTATTTTGTTAAAGAGGAATTTTAAATTAAAAATTGGGAATTGGGAATTGGTAATGGGTAATGGGTAATGGGTAATGGGTAATTGGTAATTGGGATACCTCCGAGAAAAAGGTGTGGGAATTATTGATAGTTCACTGTCAACTGTCAACTGTCAACTGTCAACTAACTTTTATTTAATGTACGCAATGGTAACGCCTGTTCCACCATCATTTTGTGCTGCTGGTTCGTAATGACTAATTCTCGGATGCTGTTTCAAATAAGCGTGAACTCCTTGGCGGAGTTTTCCGGTTCCGTGTCCGTGAATTATCCATATCGCTCTTGCAGCTTCTGAAATCGCTCTATCTAAAACTAATTCAGCATCTGCTACTCGTCTCCCCCGTAAATCTACTGTATTCTTAGAAGTTCTAATTAAAGGCTCTTTCTCTACAGGAGTCGCTTGTGGTAATACTTTAGCGGCTGGTTTAGCTTTAACCGGCGACTGCGCTTTTTCTCCACTTAAAGATTCCACATCTTCTAATTTGACCGTCATTTTCATGATGCCAAAACGGACGTTAAATTCTCCATCTTCATCTGGAACTGTTAATACTTCTGCGGTTTGTCCCAGTCGCGGAATACGTATCCTTTCACCGACTTTAGGCATAAAGCCTACTTTCTGTTTTGGTGCAGCTTTCGGTATAAATTTATCTGCTAATTGATTTATATCTTCGGTAGCTTTTTGAGCGTCTTGGGCAGTTGATTTACCTTGTTGCAAACGCTTAATTACCGTTGCTATTTCTCCTTTAGCGGCTGCAATCGCTTGCTGTACTGCGATTTCCTGAGAAGCACGTAAAGATTTTTCTCTTTCTTCTAAGTCTCTGGCTTTTGTCGATACTTCTTGATAAAAACGTTCTGCTTGCTGTAATAAATCCTGGGCTTGTGCTGCTTTTTCTTCTTGACGACGACGTTGCGCTTCTAATCCGGCTATGACTTGATTCACTTCATCTGTTGCACCTCCCATTTCATCTTTGGCTTTTTCTATGACTTCTGCTTTTAATCCCAAGCGAGAAGCAATGGCTAAAGCATTGGAACGTCCGGGAATTCCCCAGAGTAAACGGTAAGTTGGTGACAATGTTGCTTCATTAAATTCTACTGAAGCATTTTCAAAGCGTTCATCTTGATACTTTAATGCTTTGAGTTCACCGAAGTGAGTCGTGGCAATGGTCAACATTGAATTATCTGCAAGATAACGCAACAAAGCAATGGCTAAAGCACTACCTTCTACCGGATCGGTACCTGCACCAACTTCGTCGAGAAGTATTAGGGAGGAGGGAGGGACAAGGGGATGGGGAGAGGGGGGGATGGTGAGAGGGGGGGAATTTGTTTTTTCTTCCTCTGCTTCTGCTGTGGAAATTGCATTCAAAATTCGACTAATCCGGCGGATATGCCCCGAAAATGTCGATAAACTCTGCTCTAAGGATTGTTCGTCACCAATATCTGCCAATATCTGGTCAAACCACGGTAATTCTACTGGCTCGCGGGCTGGTATAAATAAACCGATTTTTGCCATTAATGTTGCTAAGCCCAGGGTTTTAAGAGTTACTGTTTTACCCCCGGTGTTTGGTCCAGTAATAGTAACTACTCGAATGTATGGATTAATCACTAAGTCTACGGGAATTACTGGATGTCCTTGTTCGTGTTGCTGCTGCCACACTAATAAGGGATGTCGTAATTCCCGTAAGGTGATATTTTCATTTTCTAGGGGATTGATAAAACGAGGCGGATTTGCTTTTAACCAATAGCTATAACGCGCTTTAGCTGTGGCTAAATCTAATGTAATTGCAACTGCGAGTAATTTTTCTAAATCTGGCTTTACTTCAGCTACTTGCTCGGTTAAACTACGGCGAATCGCTTCTTCTTCTACTTGTTCTCTTCGCAATAATTGCCGCAGTTGATTTCCCATCGGCACTACGGAATTAGGTTCCACATACAGGGTCGCTCCGCTGGTTGAAGTGTCGTGTACGATACCCGGAATTGCGTCTTTTTGCGGTGCTTTGACTGGAATTACATATCGATCGCCACGTTGAGTTATAATCGTTTCTTGCAGAGCATTCGCTTTTACCTGGATAATATTTTGCAGCTTTTGGGTAATTTGGCTACGGGTTTGACGCAATGAATGACGAATATCACCGAGTTTTTCGCTAGCACGATCTGTGACTTGTCCCCGCTCATCTATACAACGATGAATTTCTTGCTCTAATTCTGGATAAGTCCGTAAATCCGCAACTAATTCGTTTAATATTTCTAAATCCGGATGTTTATCAATTAGACGACGTAAATTTCTAATTCCTGCTAGAGTTGTCGCGATCGCCAATAATTCTTCCCCAGCCAAAACACCTTTTAATTGAGCCCTTTCTAAAGAATCCCCAAAATCTTGAACTCCTTCAAAGGATATTCCATTATCTAAACGATTTTCTAATTCGTATACTTCTTTCGTTTGCCCTAATAAATACTCGCTTTGAACCACAGAGGAAGGAAGAGCAATATTACGTGCGGCGATCGCCCCCAGCTTTGTTGCTGCAAAAGTAGACAAATGCTGGCACAGGCGAGACCATTCCAATAATTCTAGTGTTTCGGATTGGATCAAGGCTGCTTACTTAAATTAATAATTTTGAAGTTATCTTAACAATCTTAGCGATTCTCAGCGCAAGTGACACAATGTGATTATTTTTTTATGCCAGACTAGTTATCTATACTTAGATATATTATAATCAAGTATTTCTATATACTCAGCTATCCATCTTCATGACCAATAATTAGTTGTATCTATTTTTACTTATTTAGCGGTAGAATAAACTTTCTATTAGCAAAAAAAATATATAGTTGTTAGTTATTATATATAATATTTTGTTTAATTATTTGATTTTACACTCTGAAATTAGCATAAAACTTAATACCATGGTAAATTATTTAAATTATTTATTTGATAAAATTTACTGAGATAATTCGCAGTAGATCAAAAAAGATGTATTAAGTGCTACTTAGCATTACAAGTAATATAAATCAATCAATTTCAATTCGATTGATTATTTAATAAGTTGAATATTATACATAGATAAAAATTGAATTAATTATATTACTTTGGCTTCTTTTATTAATATTATTTGATATTCTTTCATCTCAAGTCTAGCAAGCGGAGTAATTAGTTCCGTCGTGCTTAACGCATCTGATGTGATTTTTGTCTCTCAAACTCAAAACAATTAGTTTGAAAAAAACCGCTCAAAATACCCCCACAATTTGATACCCTAGCTTAAATACATGAGGATAATTAAAAGCACGTGGATATTCAAATTGGGCGGGGAAAAACAGCCCGCAGGGCTTACGGAATAGACGAAATTGCCTTGGTACCAGGTACAAGAACATTAGATCCGACCTTGGCAGATACTACGTGGCGTATTGGTAATATTGAGCGAAAAATCCCGATTATTGCCAGTGCAATGGATGGTGTAATTGATGTTGAGATGGCTGTACGTTTATCGGAATTAGGAGCATTAGGAGTACTAAATTTAGAAGGAATCCAAACCCGGTATGACAATCCAGAGCCAATTTTAGACCGGATTGCTCTTGTAAACAAAGATGAATTTGTACCCTTGATGCAAGAACTTTATGCCGAACCAATTAAAGCTGAATTGGTGAAACAACGAATTCAAGAAATCAAATCAAGGGGTGGAATTGCCGCAGTTAGTGCTACTCCAGTCGGAGCGAGTAAATACGGTTCAGTAGTCGCAGAGGCTGGGGCTGATTTATTTTTTGTACAGGCTACGGTAGTTTCTACAGCACACTTATCACCCGAATCGATCACTCCCTTAGATTTAGCTGAATTTTGCCGAGAAATGCCTATCCCGGTAGTTTTAGGTAACTGCGTCAGTTACGAAGTTACCCTTAACTTAATGAAAGCTGGTGCAGCTGCGGTATTAGTAGGAATCGGCCCTGGTGCTGCCTGTACTTCCCGTGGAGTATTGGGTGTAGGTGTCCCTCAAGCCAGCGCGATCGCCGATTGTGCCGCAGCTAGAGATGATTATTACCAAGAAACTGGAAATTATGTACCAGTAATTGCCGATGGCGGTTTAATCACTGGCGGCGATATCTGTAAATGTATTGCTTGCGGTGCTGATGGTGTAATGATTGGTTCTCCCTTTGCTAGATGCGCCGAAGCTCCAGGGCGTGGCTATCATTGGGGTATGGCAACTCCATCTCCCGTATTGCCTAGAGGTACCCGCATTAATGTCGGTACTACTGGTACTTTAGAGCAAATATTAACAGGACCAGCACAACTTGATGATGGTACTCACAATCTTTTAGGCGCTCTAAAAACAAGTATGGGTACTCTGGGAGCAAAAAATCTCAAAGAAATGCAACAGGTTGAAGTTGTCATTGCTCCATCACTGTTAACCGAAGGTAAAGTCTACCAAAAAGCTCAACATTTAGGCATGGGCAAGTAAACACCATTATGCTTGTAGATTCAATTGTTAAATAAAACCAACGATGATTCATTATTTCAACTCAAGACTGCTAAGAGTCCAACCAAATCTTAAAGAAATTTTTCCCTACTTTTAAACTATGGCTGGAAAAATTGCATATGTCGCCTACAATAGAGATAGCGGAGACGCATGTTTCCGTTCACTCCTCACACCACACTCCGCCCGGACTATTGTTCGGGCGGTTCCTTATGTTTTGCGATAGGTTCACGCTCAAACTGTAAATCTATATTCCAAATACCAAGGCAGTGGTTTTTGCTGTGGTAGAATTTTCACAAAAATCAAAAACATCCGATTAAAAGGTTTTAAGGTATGTCATCAGCTACACAAGTTACAGACTCCACCTTTAAGCAGGAAGTACTCGATAGCGATGTTCCCGTGTTAGTTGACTTTTGGGCACCCTGGTGTGGTCCCTGTCGCATGGTAGCGCCCGTTGTGGATGAAATTTCCTCTCAATATGAAGGTCAAATTAAGGTAGTTAAAGTTAATACCGATGAGAATCCGAATGTTGCTTCTCAGTACGGCATCCGCAGTATTCCCACATTAATGATTTTTAAAGGTGGGCAAAAAGTTGATATGGTTGTTGGTGCGGTTCCTAAAACTACATTAGCTAATACTTTGGAGAA
>JBHJOU010001010.1:0-6211 GCA_050329355.1 Rivularia sp. (in: cyanobacteria) | reverse complement strand
AGTTGGGCCGATTTATACGATAGTCTCAAGAATCAAAAGTAAGCCTTGTTCTCGTATTTAACACGAGAACACAATTCTTCTTGTTTTACCTCCTATTTTCCTTAACCGAGCAGTATTGAAGTTTGACCCGTCGTTGTTGCAGAATGATTCTTACAGAGTGCGGTTGAGCGTTTACGATACTGGTGGTAACGGTACTTTTGCTGAAGAAGTTGTTGATGTTGCGGGTGAGTTAAAGCTTGGTAACTTCCGGTTGTCGTTTACCGATTTGGAAGTTCCGGTAACTGGTATTCCGATTACTTTGACTAGGACTTATGACACGCTGACATCGAATACTACTGATGACTTTGGTTACGGTTGGCGGATGGAATTCCGGGATACCGATTTGCGGACTAGCTTGGGTAAACCCAGTGAAGAAGATGAATTACTAGGTAGAAAACCAGCGTTCAAGGATGATACAAGAGTATACATTACTTTACCTGGTGGTAAGCGGGAAGGATTTACGTTTAAGCCTAGTATTGACCCCATATCCGGATTCTTAAGAGGTGCAGCAGCAGGTACTAATGCTGACCCGAATATTTATCGTCCTGAATTTGAAGCGGATGATGGTGTTACCAGTACGTTGACTGTTAAGGATGAGCGGATTATTCGCAACAACGGTACTTCGGAATTCTTTGGTATATCTGGTAGTGGGTACAATCCGGCAGATAGCTTGTTTGGTGGTACTTATATACTGACCACAAAAGAAGGTATTGAGTATGAGATTAATGGGGTATCGGGTGATTTACTCAAAGTTACCGATACTAACGGTAATACGCTGACTTATACGGATGAAGCTGTTACTAGTTCTACTGGGCAGAAGATTACTTTTGAACGGGATGCGGAAGGTAGAATTACTTCTGTTAAAGACCCAGAAGGTGAGCTTGTTAAGTATGAGTATGATGATAATGGGGATTTGGTCAGCGTTACCGATAGAGAAGAGAATGTGACGCGGATGGAGTATAATCCGGAGCGGGAGCATTATTTAGATAAGATTATTGATCCGCTTGGTAGGGATGGGGTTAGGAATGAGTATGATCAGTCGGGACGCTTAAAATACTTATACGATGCTGACGGAAATAGAATTGAAATGGGCTATGACCCGAACAATTCCATTCAAATAGTCAAAGACCAATTGGGGAACCCAACTATCTATGAGTATGACGAACGGGGTAATGTTCTTACTGAAACCGATGCAGAAGGTAAGATTACCAAGCGCGAATATGATGACGATAACAATGTGGAATTTGAAACCATAATTTCTGACCGTTCTGGTTCGGAAGGTTTTACAACTAAATACACCTACGATAGCAAAGGTAATAAGCTGACGGAAGAAGACCCACTAGGTAATATTACACGCTACACCTACGGTGATAAGAGCCGTTTATTAACACAAACCGATGCGCTAGGACGTACAACTACCAATACGTATGATGGAAACGGTAATCTCAAAACAACAGAAGACGCAGATGGTAATGTCACAATCTCTAGTTATGACCTCAGAGGTCAACTCAGGTCAGTTACCGATGCTAACAACAAAGTTACAAAATTTGACTACGATGCTCAAGGCAACGTCAAATCTACAACTGATGCTCTAGATAACGTTACTGAGTATACTTACAACGTCAATGGTGAAAAAGAAACTGAAACTCGGTGGATGACACTACTTGATGGCACTAAACGTAAATTAATAACAACTTCAACCTATGATGACGAAGGTCGCCTTAAAACAATAACCGACGCAGAAAACAATACTACGATCTACAAATATAACGATTTGGGTAAACAGATAGCGGAAATTGACGCACTTAATCGTCGCATGGAATACGTTTACAACGATAGGGGCGAACTAATTGAAACCATTTACCCAGACGATACACCCGATACGAAGTTAGATAACCCACGCACTAAAACAAAATATGATGATGCTGGTCGTCAAGTTGAAACCATTGACCAGTTAAATCGAGTAACTAAGTACCGCTACGACAAAGTAGGTCGCTTAATTGAAACAATCCTCCCAGACTTGACACCGGAAACGGATGAAGACAATTCGCGTACAACAATCGAGTACTACACAGATGGATTAGTTAAAGCTCAAATTGACGAACGCGAAAACCGCACAGAATTCCGTTATGATGCGGCAGGTCGCCAAACCGAAATTATTTACGCTGATGATACCCCAGATACCTTAGATGACAATCCCAGAACAATTTATGAATACAATAAAGCAGGTCAAAGAGTAGCAGAAACAGATGCACTTAACCATACTACGACCTTTGAGTATGATGACAATGGAAGGTTAGAAAAAACCGAGTTCCATGATAAGACCTACACTACACAAGAATACGATAATCTTGGTCGCCGTACTGCAATGATTGACCAGGAAGGTAAGCGTACAGAATATCGCTACGATGATTTGGGTATGTTAACTGGGGCTAAAAATGCCCTAAATGATTGGACAACTTATGATTACAACGAAGTTGGAAACTTAATTTCCATCACCGATGCAGAAGAACGCACAACTCGTTACGAATACGATGGTGTAAAAAGACGTACAGCTACTGTTCTACCCCTGGATCAACGTTCTAAGATGACTTATGATGCGGTGGGTAATCTCAAAACTCATACAGATTTTAATCAGCAAGTTATTACTTACAATTACGACCCGCAAAACCGCATGACTTCCAAACTGTTTGAAGATGGGTCAAAAGTAACTTATGATTACACGCTGAATAATTTACAAGATGTTATAACCTTCGTTGATGCTCAAGGTAATATCACAGCTACTTATGATTATGACTATGACGAACGGGATAGACTTTTAAAACGTACAGATACGATTGATGGTGTAAGTCGCAATATTAGCTATACCTACGATGTAGCAAGCAATCGCACTTCAGTGACAACTGCATCTTCCACTATTAATTACACCTTTAACGAACGTAACCGTCTTGACCAAGTGATTGAAAATGGTGTTACCACTGCGGACTACGATTATAATGATGTAAGTAATTTGGTACGTACTACCTTCGCTAACGGCACTGAAGAAATACGTCGCTATGATGATTTGAATCGTTTAGAATACCTGGAAAATCGTCAAGGTGATACGGTACTTTCTAGCTACGATTACACTCTTGATAAAGCAGGTAATCGTACCAAGGTTGTTGAACATAATGGACGTACAGTTGAGTATAATTACGATGATTTATATCGGTTATTAGAAGAAGAGATTACTGATACTGTTAATGGTAATCGAGTATATGGCTACACTTATGACAAAGTAGGAAACCGTAAAACTAAAACGGAAATCATTGATGGTATAACAACGGTTACGAATTATGAATACGATAATAATGACCGCTTGTTAAATGAAAAAGTTGATGGGAATGTAGTTGTAAGTTACACCTATGACGACCAAGGTAATACTTTAACTAAGACTGAAAGCGGCATTATTACTGGGTACACCTGGGATGATGAAAATCGGTTGATTGAAGCAACTATTAAGGATGCGTCGGGTGTAACTCAGCAACAGATGCAGTACCGATATAACGATAAAGGTATTCGGGTTTCTTCAACTGTTGATGGGGATGAGACGCGGTATTTGGTTGATGAAGTACAGCAGTTTGCTCAGGTTTTGGAAGAGTATAAGCCTGATAGCAGTTTACTGGTGGAATATGTGTATGGTCATGATTTAATTGCTCAGGAACAAGCTAATGCAAGGACGTATTATCATGTTGACGGTTTGAGTAGTACGCGAGTGTTGACTGATGCAAACGGGGATGTTGTTATTACTTATGATTATGATGCTTATGGGGAATTAATTAATTCTACTGGTGGGTTAGAGAATAAGTATTTGTTTGCTGGTGAGCAGTTTGATGAGACTTTAGGAGATTATTACAATAGAGCGCGGTATTATGATCCTTCAAATGGGATTTTTATTTCAAGAGATACCTGGGAAGGAAAACTCCTAGATCCTCAAACTCTTCATAAATATGGGTATGCAGCTAACAATCCCTTGATGTACATTGACCCAAGCGGTAATTCCTTCATGAGTTTATTCTTAGAAGCACCAAACGTTGCCTATGTAACATATGCTGCTGTTTCCCTGACAGCTTATTATGCCGCTGTCAATTCAGTTAATTTGGCATCAACGCTAATTACTGTTGCATCCGAGACAATGATGGCGGTGTCTCAAATGAGTAGTGATATCGTAGGAGCTGCAAGCCAAGCCTTGACAATTTTGAGAGAAGAAGTTAATGAGGAGCTTAAAAAGCGCAAAAATGAACTAAATAAATGGCATCTAATTCTTCAGATGCCTACAGGAACTGAAAGAAAACCTAAAAGCTATGCACCTCCATTAGGTTCAAAATCTTTCATTGTTAAGCAGTTTGAAGGTGATAAAATGAGGGTTCTAGGTGCAAGACTTAAGCAAAGGAGTGGTCCAATCAATGAACTAATTGCTAGAGTCGATTATCATCCTTTGCCCAACGAGTTTCCCAATGATCCATACACCTTACACTATCACTTAGGTCCAAATAGCAATAGTCATCGTCATTATGTTCTTTATCCAGAAAACAAAATTGTTGAATGATAAGCATAAAAATTCTAATGAATCCTACATCTACTATTGAGTTAAACGATTTCTAATGTCAGACAGTGCAACATTTGAATTGGAAACAGATGTAAGAAAGGAAACTGTAAATAGACAGATTTCCCTTTTATGGCATGGCTTGGGATATGACGTGGATGTTTATAATTATTCTGAATACACAAATAGAATTTTTTGTACTCTAGATTATGTTTACGGTTATCTAGAGGAAGAAGTTATGGTTCGGAATGTGGTACATTATCTACTGAGTATTGCTTCCACTCGAAAGATTTACTATTACCGATGTGCAGACTTCGCTCCTCTAGCAGATGACACTTTTCCAGTGCTAGAGATTACGGTAGACGATTTGTTTAAGGAAGAATTTAGACCTTCTTTAGGAGCCTCAATTACACAAAAATATTTGCTCCGTGCAACTTACATTTAAATTAAATCGTGGCAGATTTTAGTTAAAGCAAGCGACGGTAAAGGTGGAGAAGCCTTCCAGAAGTTGAATTTAATTGTTGAACCAGTTCCCCCGGTTACTCAGGAAAATCTTGCTCCAGAAATTACCTCTACTCCCCGTACTAAAATCCGTCTGGGCAATACTTACCTTTACAAGATAGAAGCAAATGATATTGATGGCGATCGCCTTTCTTACTCTTTAGATTCTGCTCCCCAAGGAATGAGTATAGAAAACGGAGTTGTTTCCTGGGTACCAAATGCCAACCAATTCGGAAACCAACAAGTAACGCTAAGAGTATCCGACGCGGAAGTTGCTACAACTCAATCCTTCAATATCAACGTCACCAACCAATCAATTAACAACGCTCCCACAATCACCTCAGTACCGGAATTAATCACCAACATAGATAAAGTTTACCAATATAACGTTACTGGTAGCGACCCAGATGGGGATTATGTAGTCTGGAGTTTAGATAACGCTCCCAACGGTATGGTTATCAACCCAGAAACCGGAGCATTACGCTGGAATCCCACCGAAGAGCAAATTGGAGAGCATACCGTTGCTGTGAGATTAACCGATGCAAACGGTGCTTATGTCGGACAAGAATTTACGCTGTACGTCAACGGAATTAACACCCCACCACAAATAGTTTCTACTCCAATTACCCGTGCTGCAATAAATCAAGATTACAAGTATCAAATAGTCGCCACCGACCCAGAAAATGATAAATTAACTTATAGTTTGGGCAATTCCCCGGCAGGAATGACTGTCTCGGAAAACGGTTTAATTACGTGGACTCCAGAAGAAAATCAACTCGAAGACGTAGATGTATCCGTATTCGTCACCGATGCTCAAGGAGCTACCAGCAATTCCCCGCTTTACTATAGAAATCGCTACCCAGGAAGTTAACGGGGAAGTTGTACCAGTTGTAATTAATAACGCTCCAGAAATTATTTCCACTCCCGTATATCTCGCGGATACCAACAGTACTTATCAATACCAAGTTGTAGCAAGTGACCCGGATGCGGGAGACACTTTAACTTATCAACTGCTTTCCGTTCCAGATAACGTTACGGGTATGAGTATTGACTCTACAACTGGATTACTCACCTGGAATAACCCGG
>JBHJOU010000147.1:0-2128 GCA_050329355.1 Rivularia sp. (in: cyanobacteria) | reverse complement strand
AATCTCCACTACGTAAATGTAAATCTCTTTGAGGGAATGGAATTTCAATATTATGTTTTTTCAGAGTTGCTTCAATTAGAAAATATAAATCACTTTTAATTGATACTTGATGGCTGGGTGCGTCTATCCATACTAATAGTTCAAAGTCCAAAGAACTATCACCTAATCCGGTAAAAAATACTTGAGATTGAGGAATTGAAAGTACTTCAGAATGTTTTTTTGCTGCTTCTAAAAGTACTTCTTTGACAAGATTTACATCAGAATTATAAGAAACTCCTACTGGTATATGAATCCGAGAAATGGGGTTACGATGACTCCAATTAATTACTTCGTTTTCCAAAAAACGCGAGTTTGGTACTATTATTGAAACTCTATCTAAAGTACGAATCACTACACTACGAGCGCCAATATGCTCCACAGTTCCCATATATTTTCCTACTTCAATAAAATCACCAACTTGAATTGGTCTTTCAAATAATAATACAAGTCCGCTACCAAAGTTTTTCGCAATATCTTGGAAACCAAAACCAATACCAACACCCAAAGCACTCGCTAAAATTGCTAAAGAACTTAAATCAATTCCGAAAATTTGTAGAAGGATAATCGAACCAATACTTATTAATGTATATTTAAAAATAATTGCAATTACTTCCTGCGCTCCTTGACTAATTCGCAGTACTTGCAAAATTCGCGATCGCAATATATTAGTAACCGCACCCGCAAGTATAATTAATCCCAAAAAGAAGCCAATTAAAACTAAAACTCCTGTAACTGTGAAGTCTTTAAAAATTGGTGAAGTCAGGCTCAATCGTATACTACGAGCAATATCAAAACTCCATTGCCTCGTTAAAGGAAATAGATTCGTAATATAAAGTATTACAATTGCCCAAAGTGCTGTTCTCGTTAAGATTAAAGTTGCTTTTAAGAGTATATTTAAACTCTTTTGCTGTTGATTTTGGTTGGGAGAATTTTCCGAAGTTACTAATGGGGAAATATGACTTTGCAATCTGTCCCATACTTTACCTAAAACCCAATGAAGTGCAATTGTTAACGCAACAAGCATCAAACTTAATATTAATGTATTACGAATAAAGCCTTCACTTCTTTCTTGTCTAGCTTGATTAATTTTTTTTCGAATTTCCTTTACCCAAATATCCGCTTGTTCGTTAGGATTTTTCCCAGAAACTACATCATTTTGAATAACGGTAAATTGAGCATTTTCACCAATTTGGATTTCTGCTATATTAGTGCCTTCCCTAACCTTTATTTCGGGTAGATTTTCAGCGTTTACTGCATCTTGAAGGATTTTATTAATAATCTCAGCCCTTTGTTTAGCTGATTTTTCTTTAGTACTACTAACTTGAAAAACTTGTCTACCATCGATGTCTACAGGAGCAAATTCATTAGACTGTGCGAAGGCTTGTGTAAGCTGTAAGCTAAATACAAGCATCAAGATTATTATTGCTGTTTTTATTGCTTTCAAATATTTATAACTACGTAATTTCAGCTTATTTTTCATATTTACTGATGGTATTTAAAGGTAAAAGGTGATAAAAAATACATTTTTTGCGTAACAATGTCTACAGAAAATAATAATCTGATATATCTTAAAAGCATTGCTCAATAATGACATCAGTCTTTAGCATCGACTTTTTTATTTTAGATTAAAGTATAAAAAAAATTATGATTTGGGTACAGTTTCAAGTCTAACAATTGTCTCCTTATCCCTATCCTCTTCACAATTTTCTCATGCTTGAGGTAAAATTTGTATTGCACCCAAGTGAAACCCGCTATCTATATCTTCCCATTCCCTTACCACATATTAATTATGTCTGAACGTCCCATATACCTTGATTGTCATTCTACGACACCCGTTGATCAAAGAGTAGTAAATGCCATGCTACCCTACTTCACCGAGCATTTTGGTAATCCTTCAAGTATCAGTCATATTTACGGTTGGGAAGCGGAAGCTGCTGTTAGGAAAGCACGAGAAATCATTGCACAAGCTATTAATGCAACTCCCGAAGAAATCATTTTTACAAGTGGTGCAACGGAAGCGAATAATTTAGCTATTAAAGGTGTTGCAGAAGCTTATTTTTCCAAAGGTCAACATATTATTACTGTAAAA
>JBHJOU010000090.1:0-4482 GCA_050329355.1 Rivularia sp. (in: cyanobacteria) | reverse complement strand
CAAGAACTTGGTCAGTATTCCTTGGTTCCGGAAGAATGGGGCGGCGATACCATCATGGTTCCTGTCAGCGCCATCAAAGCAGAAAACTTGGATACACTCTTAGAAATGATTGTGCTGGTTTCGGAAGTAGAAGAACTGCAAGCTAACCCAGACCGTTCGGCAAAAGGAACCGTGATCGAAGCCCATTTGGACAAAGCCAAAGGTGCAGTTGCAACCTTGTTAATTCAGAACGGTACCTTACACGTAGGAGATATCCTGGTAGCCGGTTCTGTGTTCGGAAAAGTCCGGGCAATGGTTGATGATAGAGGTCAGCGAGTAGAAGCTGCAAGTCCTTCCTTTGCTGTAGAGGTATTAGGCTTAAATGACGTACCGGCAGCAGGAGACGAATTTGAAGTCTTCAAGAACGAGAAAGAAGCACGGTTACTAGCTAACGAACGAGCCGAGAAGATACGTCAATCGCGATTGATGCAGGGAGGACGGGTAACTTTAACAAGTATTTCCGCCCAAGCCCAAGAAGGCGAGTTGAAAGAACTCAACTTAATCTTGAAGGCAGACGTACAAGGTTCCCTCGAAGCTATTTTGGGTGCGCTCAAGCAAATCCCACAGAACGAAGTACACATTCGGATGTTGTTATCTGCTCCAGGGGAGATTACCCAGACAGATATTGACCTTGCAGCAGCCAGTGGTGCGGTAATTATCGGCTTCAACACCACATTTGCCAGCGGTGCAAGACAAGCCGCAGACGAAGCTGGTGTAGATGTACGAGAATATAACATCATCTACAAACTCTTAGAAGACATCCAAGATGCATTGGAAGGTCTACTGGAGCCGGAATTAGTAGAGGAACACTTGGGACAAGCAGAAGTACGTGCAGTATTCCCTGTGGGACGTGGTGCTGTTGCTGGTTGCTACGTTCAGTCCGGTAAACTGGTTCGTAACTGCAAAGTCCGAGTACGTCGCGGGAATAACATGATATTTGAGGGTGTCCTTGATTCCCTCAAGCGGATGAAAGAAGATGCTCGTGAAGTCAACTCTGGTTACGAATGTGGTATCGGTGTTGATAAATTCAGTACTTGGGAAGAAGGTGATATCATTGAGGGTTATCAAATGGTGACTAAACGTCGCACTCTTACAATGACAAGATAGTGAGTAGACAACGGTGTAATAGCAATTGTCGAGCTTGGCAACTTAGGAATCTTAATCTCCTAGTTGCCATAGCCTATCAAACTTCCCAAGTCACAACAAAACTATTAATTTTTATATTATGTAGAGATTTTAGGTTTTGCCTTGATGTCTCTACATATTTTTGTTTATCCATTATCAATTGGTAAACTTGTGTACCCCTTTTTGTAAGTAAACTACGACAAATACAATCCCACATAATCCCACAATCATCACTTCAACAAGCCAGTGTGAACACAGAAGTTGGGTTTTTAGGTTAAATATCTATCTGCCAGAAAAAACAATCATGACGATAAACCAGACTTCTCACCTCACAGATGGCTATTTATGATAGATAAGTATATTGGGTAATATAGCGGTTTTCACTTGAGTGGAATACAAATTTTACCTCACCCCGCCCTGCGGGCACCCCTCTCCTTATCAAGGAGAGGGGAAGGGGGTGAGGTTTTAGTGTATTGGACTCAACTGAAATTTGCTATAGTTTCAGGCTCAAAAATTCATCAAATTCACCCTAACTAACTTTTTCCAATAGAAGGTTAAGCAAGTGTAAAAGAATTATTAATAGTTATATAAATAAAACCTTAGAATCCCGAATGATTTTTTGGAATTTTAGTAGCAATGGTAACAGAAACATTCGTATTTTAAGCATTAATTTAAAAAAATTAGGACTTACGCAACCGGCACATTTTTCTTCTAGGATGCTTGTACACTGCAGCAATTCTTAACCCAATCATATGAAAGTGAGAGTACGGCACCAACCGGATATTGTGACAATTGCGGCTATTCCTGAAAATATTCAATAATTTAATCATTTAATAAAATTAGATTTTATTAAATGATTTCTAAGTAATTTACTTTTTATACCGCCACAGAGGATTACGAATATATTCAAATATAGAATGGGTGTAAGTAATTAAACAAAAAGTAGTCATAAAAAATGTTGTACTAATTAAAAAAAATCTTAATAAAATAATGGAGGCTTAAATAATTATGAGTAGTTTCACAGTTAAAAGCAATGACGACTTGAAAGGCGATACCGACATTTGGGACAATCTCAAGCAGGCGATCGCAATTAGTTCTGGTTTTCAACGCTGGCAGCTAGAGCAAGTGCAATCTGGCTCGCAAATTGAGCAATTGAGTTTAGATCAGCAGGTACAGCGGTATTTACGAGAAACTTTAGAAAATTTGGCTTATTAACTAGTTGACAGTTGACATTTGACAGTGGACAGTCAACTGTCAACTAAGATTCTTCCTTGGAACTAGAAAACAAACTTGGATCTAAATAATTAATCCGGGCAAGGGGGCTGAGGGCTGCAAGAACTTGAGCGCCGTAACTGCGATAAATGACTCGACTATCAAGTAAAGCTACGATACCGCTGGAATCTCTTACAGGAGCAACAGCCCGTTGTAGTTCATTTAAAGCTGTGGGTAATAAATATAAGCGGAACCAATCTTGATGAGAATGCTTGTAGTAAGAGACTCTACCGGCTACCAACGGATTTTCTAAAGATGGTAGGGGTAAAGTAGCAATAATTAACATTTGTGCAGAAGGTAAAACTGTTTGATGTTCGCGCCAAAATTCCCAACCGCAGACTAAAATACCATTTTCATCCAAACAAGTTTTATCTACCTGTACCCGCGAACCAAATTCTGAAGCCAAGATTGCCCCTAGCTGAGATTTTAGGGGTACATCTCCCACCAGAATCACTGTTAAACCAGGTGATGTTGCACTCAAACAGACCAAAGTACGAACTTGATGAATAAAAACAGCTTTGAATTCTGGGGTATTAGGTAGGGGTAATTTATTGGGTATGTAAAGTTGAATAGCTTGATTTTGATTGTCGTGAGAAAACTTCAAGCAAGTCAAATCACCCAACCCCAAACGTTGACGAAATAATGTAGCTTCAGTTTCCGGTTCTAAAGCAGAACCCACTAATACCACAGGTTGTCGCTGCCAAATCGGCGAGAGAATTTTTCCCAATTCAATGGGAGCGCAATGTAAAGAAAATAAACCTTGACGGCGGCTAATAGTAACCCAAAGTAAAGGAGGAGGAGCCGAAGATTTAGCAGCAATTTCATGCCTGCTTTTAAACAATTGCCAAAATTCTTTCCAAGGTTCGGGAAGGATATTTAAATCTAAACTGGAATAAAGACGGCATAAAATTTCTTCTTCTTGTTCTGATATTAAATAACATTCGTAGGGATTCGCGGGATGCTGAAAAATTTCTTTTGTCAACTGCACCCGATTAGTGCGAATTATCGAAGCAAAGGAAGGACAAGCCAACATTAGCTGTTCCCAATCTGCGGGTTGAATACTCACGGTAAGTTGTTCTCGTATCCAATCTTCCAAATCATCCACACCGTCAATAATTGTGGGAATATCTGGGGGAAATTTATTGGTAGAACTCAACTGTTGTGCTAACCAAGCTTGGGGAGACACGATGAGAATTCCGTTAAAATCGCCAACAGGTAAACTATCGCCTACTATGATTGGTTTATTTATTTTTAACCAGTTTTGTAGTCTAGGAATTTCGACTTGTAACAAACGTTGCTGTATAGGTTGAGTTGCGACAATAATCACAGCCCCATGCCACATCAAAGCCGATGCCACAAAACTAGTGCGATACTGACCTTGATAACCGCAAGCAGCCCCTACTTGAATTAAAGCGCTACGTCCTACCCTCAAGGCGCGTGCTACCAACCGTGCCATCGTCAAATGATGCGGCCAAGAAGGAAAACCTTGTTGCGATCGCAAAAAGTTATGTAGTGATAAATGAACTTCTGCTTCAATCACGCGCTTTGAATCCCATACATAGTGAGTTGCTAGTTAAACATGAAAATTAAGTCTTTCTTTAAAATTTCGTTTTAAATAGTTCTTATCCTCTTTTATATTACGTTGCCGGTTTTTAAGCCGCAGTGTTTCATACCCAATTGTTACACTACAAACGATTAAACATTTTTTTTGTACAGGTGAACGGACTATTGCAAATTATGTAACCCAGGGAGAGCGCGGATGGACTATCCACTAGAATCGCACTTGATCTATACACCTATTGCTAAGAAATAACTTATTATCTTAACCATAATGCCAACTTATAAAGGAATTTCCAGCGAAGCTTTTAAACATCCCTTGGATCGACAAGCGGAAGAAACCCTCAGAGGTTTACCAGGGTTTGATTTTATTGCCCGTAAATTTGTGGAATTTATCTACGAACGTCCGCAACTAGTATATTTAATGGGTAACACCATTGAAGTTGGACCGCGACAATATTCCACTATTTATCAAATATTTCGGGAATG
>JBHJOU010000341.1:0-4758 GCA_050329355.1 Rivularia sp. (in: cyanobacteria) | reverse complement strand
GTAAGAATTCCTGTTGTTACCAAAGCCGGGAGTGTCATCGGTAAGATGATTTGAGTTAGCATTTGCCAAGTATTGTAACCATCAACCCTAGCAGAATCTTCTAAATCTTTAGGTAATTGCTCGAAAAAGCTACGTAAAACTAAAATAGTCAGTGGTAAATTTATTGCAGTATAAGGAATTATTAACGCTAAATAATTATTACCCAAACGCAGCATTTGGACAATTTCTAACAATCCTAAAAATAATAAAATTCCTGGGAACAAAGTAACAATCAAAATACCCGCAAGAATAATATTTTGACCCTTCGGACGCAACCGTGCCAAAGCATAAGCAGCAGGCGCACCTATACCCAAAGAAAAAGCTGTAGAAACAATCGAAACAAAAGCACTATTTAATATATAACGCCAAAACGGACGGCGAGTAAATAATTCAGTATAATGACTCAAAGTAATCCGAGTTGGAAAATAAATTGTGGGTAGCTTGGAAATATCTTCGTTAATCTTAAATGAGGTTAACAATTGCCATAAAGCCGGTGCCAAACTGAATACAACGACAAAAAGAATTGCTATCCATAATAATATTTTTTTAAGAGATTTTTTTTTCATATTAATATTTAAAGGTCAAAGGTTAAAGGTGAGAGGTTAAAGGTTAAAGGTTAAAGGTGAGAGGTCAAAGGTCAAAGGTTAAAAGTGAGAGGTTAGATGTTAAGAGGATGTTTTGCAAGTATCCGGCGCTTTTTTACCGCTACTACACAAGCAAAGTCCGGCGACCTGGACAATGCAGTATTTTAAACCCGTGCAGACGGGTTTTGTCTTTGTAGCCGCGACTTCTAGTCGCCAGGTAAAGTATTAAATTAGACTTTTCAAACATCCTTCTAAATCCTAATTAACACGAGATATACGAAGTAGTAAATTAGCAATTAAAACCGCGAAAACTAGCAACATAAAAGTTACTACAACCAACGCTGCACCGTAACCAAAATCTAAATAGCGCATGATGGTAGAGTAGATGTACAATGATACAACTTCCGTTGCTCCTCCAGGTCCACCACCCGTCATTACCGCAATTAAATCGAAGATTCCAAATGCTTGAGCAAAGCGAAATAAAACGGCTATTAGAATTTGTGGTATCAAAAGTGGTAGGGTTATTTGCCGAAAACTCTGCCAAGGTGTTGCTCCATCAATACTGTGTGCTTCATACAAATCAGCAGATATTGACTGTAATCCAGCTAATAGGAGAATACTGATAAACGGTGTCGTTTTCCACACATCAGCAACGATGACGGCAATCATTGCTAAAGTCGGTTCTCCCAACCAATTTATACCAGTTTCAATAAAACCCAACCGTAGTAAAATATCGTTTGCTACCCCATATTGGTCGTTAAAAATCCAAGCCCAAGCTAAACCAATTAAAGCAGTAGGTAAAGCCCAAGGTAAAATTGCAGTAGTTCTTACCACACCACGACCGAAGAATTGCTGATTTAAAACCAACGCTATTATCAATCCAAACAACAATTCCAAAGTTACTGAAGCGCTAGTAAATATAATTGTTACCAAAAAACTTTGCCAAAAACGACCATCTCCCACCATCCTTACGTAATTATTTAAACCCGAAAAAACAGGCTGTAATTGTGTTCCTAAATTTTCCGTAAATAAACTTAACCAAAAAGCACGCGCAATAGGATAGCCAAAAACCAACAACAGCAACAACATCGCTGGTATTAACAAAATCCAC
Source organism: Rivularia sp. (in: cyanobacteria) (assembly GCA_050329355.1). Classification (GTDB taxonomy): domain Bacteria; phylum Cyanobacteriota; class Cyanobacteriia; order Cyanobacteriales; family Nostocaceae; genus Rivularia. Next base: position 3,024 of record JBHJOU010000341.1, on the reverse strand, counting down.
GCTGTTTTTTGTTCTCTACTCCGAATTGTTTCCATCTGAAGAATTTTAGATTTTAGATTTTAGATTTTAGATTGGAGATTATTCACCAGAATACAACCCGAATTCTTTCCCCCATCTCCCCATCTTCCTACCTCCCCAACAATTGACGAGTCTCCGAGGCTGCATTTTTCATTGCTGCTTCGGCAGTCATTCTGGAAGTTAGTGCAGCAGAAAGATAACGTTGTAAAATATCAGATGTTTGAGCATATTGAGCAATAGGTGGACGTAATACTGCTTGATCTACAACTTTTAATAATTCGGGGTAATGGGGATATTTAGCAACAATTTGTGGATCAATAAATAATGAACGACGACTAGGTACAAAACCAGCTTCTAAAACAAATTTTCGCTGTGCTTCTTCTGAAGTAAAATAACTAATTGCTTTCCAAGCTGCTTCGGGATGTTTTGTCGATTTAGATATTCCTAAAGCCCAACCTCCCAAACAAGCACCACTATTTCCATTTTTAGTCTGTACCATTGATTTAATCGCAATTTTACCGTCAACAGCCGAAGATTCTGTATTTGCTAAGGGCCAAACGTAGGGCCAATTTCTTAAAAAAGCTGAATTTCCATTTTGAAAAATTCGTCTAGTTTCTTCTTCTTGATATGTCGTCACTCCAGGAGGAGAAATTCCAACTTGAATCGTATTTTTCAAAAATTCAATTGCTGCTAATGTTTCTGGTTGATCTAATCCTACTTCTAAAGTTTCAGAATTTACCCAATAACCGCCAAAACCTTCGAGGATTTCCACAAACATCGCAGCCAAGCCTTCGTATTGCTTTCCTTGCCAAACATAACCCCAATCAACTTTACTTTTCTCTTGTAAAGATTGGGATATTTTGACTAAATCATCAAAGCTTTCTGGAGGATTAAATCCCGCTTCTTTGAGTAAATCTTCTCGGTAATAAAGCATTCCCACATCACTCCGCATGGGAATTGCATATAATTTACCTTTATAACGCCGCCCTTCTACATCAAGGCGTGAAAATGCTGCTAATTCCTGTTGAGTAATTCTATCTGTCAAATCCAACAACCAACCAGCAGCAGCAAATTTTGGTGTCCAAATGACATCCATATTTACTAAATCATAAGGAGAATCACCCAAAATAAAGGCAGAAGTATATAAATCTTCTAGTAAATTTGTCGCGTTAGGACCTTCAACAATATTAATCCGAATACCGGGGTTTTTCGCTTCAAAATCTTTAATTATCCCCTGTCTCCAAGGTTGAGCATCGGGGGCTGTCATCAGCAAATTTAAGACTACTGGCTGCTGTGTTTGGGCTGGCTGTATTGACAATATTGCAATACCAAACACAACAACAAGAAATATCGCTGCAACTCGAAATTTAAGTTTCTGGAATATTTTTCTGAATTTGTTTACCACTTGTAAATTCAACATTAATTGTTAGTCAAATAACACTACTAACGAAATCACATTTCATCTCATTAATAATTTTCGTAATGGCTATATTGCTTAATATTTCTTTGTATTTCTTAAGTTATTTAAACCTGATTTGCAATTTTAAGTATGGACATTATAGCTTTTTTGAGCAAAATCGCTAAAGCGCGATCGCAAAAAAATTATCAAGATTACATATCAAAGGTTTGCATTTTCAAAATCGGAATTCGTCTACATATTAAATGGTGTTAGTAATCTGTCACACCAACTTTGACGGGTTCGTTTATGGTTGAAACCATGTAGAGACGCAAAATTTTGCGTCTCTACAATCCCGCATAACTTATGTGGCGGAGTATTAGTAGTCCCCTATATTAATTATGCAGGGTATTGATTCAATCCTATTTATAGGGCTTTTGTTATCTAACCTCTAACCTCTAACCTTTTCGCTCGAACACCACATACTGAGCCTTTCCTTGCTCTTTAGCTTGGTACATGGCACTATCTGCATCATCTAACAAATCTGCTGGTTGTTCATGACTAACACTGCTCAAAGCAATGCCAATACTAGCCGTGACTAATATCTTATGTTCGTTAATATCAAATGGCGTTTCTAGATTGTTTTGAATGCGTAGAGCGACATTAGTTGCATCCGTAACATCTTTGATATCTTCCAAAAGAATGGCAAATTCATCACCCCCAAATCTAGCGACAGTATCACCACCCCGCAAGCTAGACTTCAATAATTGACTTATATCTACCAACAATTTATCACCCATACCATGTCCAAATTTATCGTTGATTCCCTTGAAACCATCTAAATCTAGGAACAAAACGCTAAATCGATAATTTTTTCTTCGCTTACTATGTTCAAAAGCCTGTGCTAATCTATCCCTAAACAAAATTCGATTAGGTAAACCCGTTATCGAATCATAAAAAGCATTCCGTATCAATTCCGCTTCGGTTTTTTTGCGTTGACTAATATCTTGAAATACCAATACCGCACCTAATATTTTTCCATCTTGATCGCGCACGGGTGCTACAGTATCTCCAATCGATGTTTCGCTTCCGTCTTTTGCAATTAATTTACAGTTTTCCGGTAAATTCAAAACTTCACCTGTTTTGATTGCTCTTGCAGCTAAATTATCAATTTCTTCCTCTGTATCTGTATCTTTTAGTTGGAAAACTTCTAATAAATTTTTACCAATAGCTTCTTTTCTTTGCCATCCAGTTAATGCTTCTGCAAGCGGATTAATAATTTCGATACAAGAATTGATATCAGTGACAATTACTCCACACCCCATACTGTCAATGATTATACTTAAATCTTGCTTTTCTTGTTGCAATCCTTCAGGTATTTGGTGTTTGTAGATAGCCATTTCGATAGCCATAGTAAGTCTCTTGTAATAAATTGTTTGGATAGGGAATTAAAGGGCTTAGATGCTGTTTTTATACCTTGATAATTATCTGTAAAATTGAATACGAAAACTGAATAATAATTTGGAATATTGTCTGCTATTTGCTTACTATCTGTTTTTACTATCAGGCAGATACTAATCAGTCATAAACCTGGAATCATTTCTACAATT
>JBHJOU010000854.1:0-8603 GCA_050329355.1 Rivularia sp. (in: cyanobacteria) | reverse complement strand
GCGGTGACAGATAACCTCAATTTTGGTAGTCCGGAAAAATCAATTGGTTATTGGCAATTAGCAGAAGCTTGTCGGGGTTTAGCTGAAGGTTGTCAAGAATTATCAACTCCGGTAACTGGGGGAAATGTCTCTCTCTACAATGAAACTTTTGATGCTCAAGGCAATCCTCAACCAATTTACCCGACTCCCGTGATCGGAATGGTCGGATTAATTCCCGATTTAACCAAAATTTGCGCTCTCGGTTGGCGATCGCAAAACGATATTATTTATCTTCTCGGTTTACCCATTCAATCCAAAACCCAAAATCCAAAATCCAAAATTGAATTGGGTGGCTCTGAGTATTTAGCTACCATCCACAATACTGTTGCCGGAAAACCCTCACGGGTAGATTTTGATTTGGAACGTCGCGTACAACAATGTTGCCGTGAAGGTATTCGTCAAGGTTGGGTGCGTTCTGCCCATGATTGCGCTGAAGGTGGAATTACTGTTGCTCTGGCTGAATGTTGTATTAATAGTAAACTCGGTGCCGAAATTCGTTTAGATTTACCAGCAAGCAATTCTCAAAGATGGGACGAAATACTTTTTGGTGAAGGTGGAGCCAGAATTATTGTTTCAGTTGCGTTAGAGCAACAACAAATTTGGGAATCCTACTTACAGGAACAATTAAAAGACAATTGGCAAAAACTTGGTGAGGTGGGAAATTCCCAAACAAATCTGGGGGTGTTAACCACTGATAATAAAACTTTAATAAACGTTACAATAGAAAATGCAAGCAATCACTATTATCAAGCAATTACTAGGCGTTTAGCCGTCCATCAACAGTAAAGCATTCAACTGACAATTGAATAACTGGCAACTTACTATTAGTATCGTTGAGCATAATTACTGTACTGTGGTAAATGGATGGTTAAGAATTAATTAAATTTTATATTTTATTTATTTTATATAACTATCCAATTTCCCAATCCCAGTGGCTTGACATCATCATCAGGAGCATAGTTAGCATGATTTCCCCAAATTCCAAAGCCGTCACTTCGGATAAATACGCCCAAATTAATCCCAATTTAATTAATCCCAATTTAATTAATCCGAATTTAATTAATCAAGATGAACGTCCTGATAAGCAAGAAGAAGCTTGTGGGGTTTTCGGGGTTTACGCACCCAAAGAAGACGTTGCCCGACTAAGTTATTTTGGATTATACGCTCTTCAGCATCGAGGTCAAGAATCCGCTGGGATTGCGACTTTTGAAGGCAAACAGGTACACCTGCATAAAGATATGGGTTTAGTATCTCAAGTCTTCAACGAATCCATCCTTGATGACTTACCAGGTAGTATTGCAGTTGGTCATACCCGTTATTCCACCACAGGTTCGAGTCATAGAGCTAATGCTCAACCTGCTGTTGTGGAAACTCGGTTAGGAGAAATAGCTTTAGCACATAACGGTAATTTGGTCAATACAACACATTTACGTGATGAATTGCTCAAAAAAAGCTGTTACCTAAGTACCACAACCGATTCCGAAATGATTGCCTTGGCGATCGCCGAAGAAGTAAACGAGGGTGCGGAATTATTGGAAGGTGCAATTCGGGCTTTTCATCGATGCCAAGGAGCCTTTAGTTTAGTGATTGGGACAAGTGAAGGCATAATGGGTGTACGCGACCCTAATGGCATTCGTCCTCTGGTGATTGGCACTTTGAAGGGTAATCCAACACGTTACGTTTTGGCTTCGGAAACCTGTGCTTTGGATATTATTGGTGCGGAATACTTGCGAGATGTAGAACCTGGTGAGTTGGTTTGGATTACAGAAGGTGGTTTAGAATCCTTTAGGTGGAGTCAGAAACAACAAAGGAAACTGTGTATCTTTGAAATGTTCTACTTTGCTCGTCCTGATAGCCTGATGAACGATGAAAGTTTGTATAGTTATCGGATGAGATTAGGGAGAAGATTAGCACAAGAATCTCTTGTAGATGCGGATATTGTTTTCGGGGTTCCAGATTCGGGAATACCTGCTGCAATAGGTTTTTCAGAAGTTTCCGGTATACCTTACGTAGAAGGATTGATTAAAAATCGTTACGTCGGACGAACTTTTATTCAACCTACCCAAGCAATGCGTGAATCGGGTATCCGGATGAAATTGAATCCGCTCAAAGATGTCTTATCCGGCAAAAAAGTCATAATTATTGATGATTCAATTGTACGGGGTACCACGAGTCGTAAATTAGTCAAATCATTACGGGAAGCGGGTGCGGTAGAAGTACATATGCGGATTTCTTCCCCTCCTGTTACTCATCCTTGCTTTTATGGTATTGATACTGATAATCAAGACCAACTAATTGCTGCAAAAATGGGAGTGCAAGAAATTGCTAAACATTTAGAAGTAGATAGTCTGGGATATCTGAGTTGGGAAGGAATGTTAGAAGAAACCAAACAAGATATTAATAGTTTTTGTTCGGCTTGTTTTACTGGAGATTATCCGGTACCAGTACCCGAAAAACTCAAGCGTTCTAAATTAATCTTAGAAGAAGCGGTAGTTTAATAATTTTGGATTAAATTGCATTTTTTCAGAACCCTATAGTAGAGACGTAGCAATGCTACGTCTTTTGTCTTTTTATCATAAAAACGGTTCAAAACTGTCACTTCGCTGCACGGAGTTTATCATCGAACGAAGCCTGCCTTTGAGCAGAGCGAAGGGTAAGCTTACGACCAGGCTTTTGATAAGCTGAAGGAAACATCACCAGATACAGCCGAAAAATTGCCGGATTTTTGGAGTTGGCGAAATGGAGTATTTCGGTTTAATTGTCAAAAAAAAAGCACCGTTGCACCACGAGATATAGAACATTTTCGCAGCTTTATTCCGGAAACTAATTGGCAAACAGTTGATGAGGATAACGAATATTTTTTACCCCTAGAAGATTTACAAAGATTAATTCAAGAAATTGAAGTTAAACCTGGAACAAACGAAGCTACCCTAGGGAGTTTATACACTCAATTAGGAAGGAACAGCGAGATGATTCTTTATGGGGGAGTTTTAAAAGGTTGTTTTTGGGGTAATATTTTGTGAACTTTAGATATTGGGATTGCTTCCTTCGTCGCAATAACGGATTCAATTTTCCTTGTGGGTTTTATCGGATGGCGGTGATTTTTTTACTTGATAATAATTGATGAGATATTAATATCTTGCGTAAATCATTCAACTCTACAATGCTGAATGCAGCATCATCACCGATATTAAATCAACCATTCAACAACGGGGTGTAGATTTATTTAATTTGTAGATTATAGACTTTATCTTGCCTTAAACTCAGTTTGTTATTATTTATAAGACCAAGTATTACGTAGTGCAAATTACATTTATATTTATGTTCAATTACACCAATAAACTAATTCAAAATTGGAAAGAACAAGTAAGTCCCCGATTATCTCCTTTACTGTCACTCGTTTCGATTGGAGGCTTTGCGATCGCAATTTTTTCGTTATGGCTATTTTTCCAAATTACTCAAAGAGTATTTGCAGAGCAAACCACAGAAATTGATACGGCAATTTTGCAAAGTATTTACACGATACATAGCCCTTTGCTAAATCAAATTATGACTGGAATAACATTTCTTGGTAATGGTTCAACGTTAATTTATTTCAGTTGTATTGTAGGGATATTTTTATTAGTTAGTAGAAAATTTGCCAGTGCTTTTGCTTTAGTTGTCGTCACTTTTGGTGGTTTGAATTTAAATGTGTGGCTGAAAACAATATTTGGCAGAATACGCCCTGCATTATGGGAACGTATTGTAGATGCTAACTCATTTAGTTTTCCTAGTGGTCATGCTATGGTTTCATTAATTGTTTATGGTTTTGTCGGTTATTTATTAATAGCTAATTTTCCTGTTTGGAAGGGATTAATTTTATTTTGTACAACTTTATTAATTTTATCAATTGGTTTTAGTCGTCTTTATTTAGGAGTTCATTGGCCAACAGATATTATTGCTGGATATGCGGCTGGATTAGTATGGTTAATTAGTTGCATTTTTAGTTTAGAAATCTTACAGTATTTGTTGCGAAGAGAAAATCAAGATACTGTTATTCAAGAATAAAAATATAAAAGTAAAAGCATAATCCTCATAGGTTTAAATATTAGGGCAAAGGTAAATAAACAATCCTGTCTTGGTATTCGTTTTCTTCAAAAGTAAGAGCTAATAATATTAGTTATTCCAAATTTTCTCCTACACTTAAATTTGGATTGATAATTAAAATTCCTGGTATATGACCATTTTTTGCTATGTGGTCAGCTAAGTGAACGGGCATAGATGTCCGGTTATTTGTTACCAATACAAAGTTATTTTCTTCACACCAGTCAAGAATTTCTGGGTCTAAAGTACCTTTAGGTGGGATGTTTAATTCTCCCACCACTTTGACTATAATACTCGGTTCTCTTTGTCTAATTTGTTTGGGATAAAGAGGATTTACATTTTCATCAATCAAGTATTTAAGATTCATTAATTGATTGTTCAGCTTTTCTCTTTGCTCTTAATTGACGAAGTTTATCCGAAACTGGTGGTGGATTGAGTCTTTGTTGTTCTCTCATTGTATGACCATGCTCGTACCATTTTCTCATATATTGGCTGATATTTTCTTGATTTTGTAAGTAATAAAGAATAGTCGCATAGACTTGTTCTAATCTTAAAGATGTGTAAGTTTGGGCAATTTCCTCTGGTGTACGACTGCAATCAAGATATTCATACAAAATAGTTTCAATCCCAATTCTAGTACCTTTAAGGCGAATATCTGCTTTGAGAAAAAAAGTTGAAATAATCTGTTAAAACTTGGTTTGACATTATCTTTATATTTAACTAACTAATAGCTTCTATTATAAAAACTGTCTTTAACTAATCGACTTAAATAACTGTATTAGATACCTTTAACCACCTTTACCATATAAAAATACTATTTTATCAAAAAATATAAAAATTATTTATTGATACTTGTACTGATAAATACAAAAAAAATATTTTAAATATTACAATACAAACCTATTACTTAGACAGCAGAACAGAATAAATCAATCTATTTTATTAAAACCGATGTATTTTGAAATACAAAATAATAAAAAGCACACGAAAAACCTTAAAATCCCTTATATAAAAACCGACGAGTGCATGGTAAATTCTTCAAATCCATTGTCTGCGCTTTCCGCTCTACATAATGCATTTGCACTACCTACATCCAAAACATCTTAAGGAATTAGTCAATAGTAGTGGCATTGATTTACACTTGCTGAAGCTGAATTTTCGCTCACTTGAAGACAAAACTGCTTACGATTATTTATTGATTTCCGAACTAATTCCCCGTACAAATACTGGAATAGTCAAAAGCTCATGGTTAGAGCGTTATGCTCATATTAGTGCTGGTGGTTGGTGGTGTTCGGGAGTTGATGTGCTGAATAATTGGTGCATGATGGAGTGGGGATGTTTTAAACCAAACCAGCCTCGTGTTAATCAAAAAGGTAAGTCTATAAAATACGAACATCCACCTTGTACCCCAACCCGGATATTTTGTTTGCGGGTGCCGTTACAGGTGTGGGAGCAAGTCGCTGAGCGTTACAATGTCAAACTACCCGAAAATATCACAATTGCTGAAGATGGTGCTGCTGTAGGCTTTTGGAAGTGGGTAATGGAATGTAATATACCCGTGATTATTTGTGAAGGAGTCAAGAAAGCCGCTGCACTTTTAACACAAGGATATATTGCGATCGCGATTCCGGGAATTACCAGTGGTTATCGGGTTACTAAAGATAAATTTGGCAGAGTTATCCGTCGTCAATTAATTGCGGATTTGGCGGCTTTTAGTATTACTAAACGTACTATTTATATTTGTTTTGATTTTGAAACTGAAGTTAAGAAAATAACTGCCGTTAACAACGCGATATCTCAACTTGGTTTATTATTTCAAGAAAAAAGTTGTCCGGTTCAAGTAATTGAACTTCCGGGAATAGAAAAAGGTGTTGATGAGTTTATTGTTGCCAAAGGTGCGGTTGCTTTCGATAAAGTTTATCGTCAAAGTTTGGATTTAGAAGTTTACCTTGCTCATAGTAAATACCATGGTAATTTAACTATTCCGGCTTCACTTACTATCAATCGTCGTTATTTAGGTAATATAGCTTTTCCGAGTTCGGGATTAGTTGGAGTTAAGTCAGCCAAAGGAACAGGAAAAACCACAGCATTACAAACAGTTGTTCAACAAGCTTTAGATAAAAATAAACCTGTTTTATTAATGACTCATAGAATCCAACTAGGGAAATTTTTATGCGAAAAAGTTGGGATTAAATGGGGAATTCAAAATTGTCAAAATATTGGTATTGACAGCATTTTGTTCCCTAATATTGCAGTAAAGAAGCAATATACTGATACTATGAATTTACATCAGGGGAATACTCGTTCTATACAACTTTCTACAGGATTATGTATTGATTCAATTTGGAAACTCAATCCAAAAGATTGGGAAGGTGCAATAGTTATTTTAGATGAAGTTGAACAATCTTTATGGCATCTATTACATAGTAATACTTGTAAAGATAAAAGAGTCAAGATATTAAAGTTGTTTCAGCAGTTAATTTCTACTGTTTTAACAACAGGAGGATTAGTGATTGCTCAAGATGCGGATTTATCAGATATTTCTTTAGAATACCTGCAAAAATTAGCAGGAATAGAATTAACACCTTGGATAGTTGTAAATCAATGGAAACCAGAAAAAGCTTGGGATGTAACTTTTTATGATTCTCCCAATCCTACACCATTAATTCAACAGTTAGAATTAGATTTACTTGCAGGAAGAAAATGTTATGTTACAACCGATAGTCGTTGCGGACGTTATAGTAGTGAAACCATCGAACGTTATTTAAAAGAACGTTTGGATAAATTACGACATTTATATCCTAAAACTTTAATAGTCAGTAGTCATACTACTAATACACCAGGTCATGAAGCCGTTGATTTTGTAGCATCTATTAATCAAAAAATTATCGAATACGATGCTGTTTTTGTCACTCCCACCCTGGGTACAGGAATTAGTATAGATGTTCAACATTTTGACCGAGTTTACGGAATTTTTCAAGGAGTAATTCCCGATTCTGAAGCTAGACAAGCTTTAGCAAGGGTGCGTGACGATGTACCTCGTGTTGTGTGGTGTGCGAAGCGAGGAGTCGGTTTAATTGGTAGCGGTAGTACAAATTATCGTTCACTATCTTCCTGGTATCAAGAGAATCAAAAAGAAAATTTGGCTTTATTGAGTCCAATGCATAAAATAGATGTTGATTTACCCTTAGTTTATGATCCAATTCATCTACGAACTTGGGCAAAATTCTCGGCAAGGGTAAATGCTTCAATTAACTTTTACCGTCAATCGATGAAGGAAGGTTTGACGGCTGAAGGACATAATTTATGGGTACGTACTAATGATATCCAAAAAAATATTATTCGTGATTTACGTTATGCATTTCTAGCTACCGATAAAGAAGATTCAGCAACTCGCAGAAGATTGATTTTAGAAATCATCAAAGTCAAAAAAGATTGGGAGCAAAGCCGTTATAAATCCCAAGAAATTAATCATCAAATCAAAAAAATTAAGCAGCAAAATCAATTAGCCGTAGCAACTGCTGTAAGTAATGCTCCAGATATAGATTATCTAGAATACGAACAGTTATTGAAAAAACATTCCCTTACAGATCAAGAGCGTTACAAAATTAATAAATATTTTCTCAGAAAAAGATACGGTGTAGAAATTACCCCTCAATTAAAATTGCAGGATGACAAAGGCTATTATTATCAATTGCGAACCCATTATTATCTAACTCATTCCAGTGAATATTTTCATATCAGAGATAAACAAGAATGGAATCAACAATTGTCATGTGGTGAAGGAAAAGTTTTTCTACCCGATTTAAAAAATTATACTTTGAGAATAGAAGCTTTACGAGCATTGGGTGTATTGCAGTTACTCGAACCCGGTAGAGAATTTACTGAAAATGATGCCGATTTAATATTGCTGAAAAATACCGTATTACAATGCAGTAAACATATTCAAAGAGCATTGAATATTAATTTAGTGAATTTAACAATAGAAAAAGAACAGATTTCAACGATAAAAATTATTCGACGATTGTTTAGTTTATTAGGTTTGAAAATCAAACGAGTAAATAATCATCTATATCGTATTGATACAAAAACACTTGATGATGGAAGGAATGAGATTTTTTCTATATGGTGTCAGCGAGATGAATTAATGTTGACGCATATGAAAAATATCACCGATTCCTTGCATACCGGGGACGACACGGTGTACCCCAAGAAACCTGTCCATCAGGTATATCAGTAAAAACCGTACTTCTGGCACCGATTACAGCATTTGCTCCAATTGTAACTCCTGGTCCGACAAAGCAATCTGTGGCAACCCAAGCACCATTACCAATCACAACCTTCTTTGTTTGTAAACCGAAGGCTGGGTCTTTGATATCATGGCTACCAGTACATATATAACTTTTCTGTGAAATTACGCAGTGAGAACCGATATTAATTTCATCAAGACTGTATAAAACCACATCATCACCAATCCAACT
>JBHJOU010000286.1:0-10318 GCA_050329355.1 Rivularia sp. (in: cyanobacteria) | reverse complement strand
TCCAATTTCTTCCGCTGCTGCACTACCTTGCCAGCGTCTTTGAGGAGCATCTTGATCAATCAAAATCATCCCCAATTCGCAATCAGTTGATGTAATATTCCACTTTTGGAGTGTTTGCTGATCTTGCATGGGGATGTAATTAAATATTTTACCTCGATCTAAATTTTCTAAAATTTGTACCAAAGTAACACAAAGATTACAGTTGCCATCGTAAATAACTTGGTAGTTCATAGGTGTAAATAGGGGATAGGGGATAGGGAATAGGGAATAGACCTTACAACTTATCTAAACATCAAACAAGATTCCTATATAAATAATCGCTTACACATAGCCTTTATATACTTTAGTTCACTCTATCGATAGAAAGCTTTGCTTGTTAGATAAATCAGTCGATAGAAAGTTTTAAAACTAAATATATAACTGTAAACTAAATTATGCCTATCCTAAGAGAGATGTATTAATTATGAGCGATAGTAACGGAAAACTCGCATCACGTCTTTATCCTTCTCACATTGATATTCCTGTTGATGTGCGAAGCCAGGTTGTCTCACTCCTCAACCAAACTTTAGCTGCAACCGCAGATTTAAAAAGTCAAGTAAAACAAGCCCACTGGAATGTCAAGGGAACTGACTTCTACCAGCTTCATGAGATGTTTGATGAAATTGCCGGTGAGATAGAAGAATTCATTGATATGTTTGCTGAACGGATTACCGCTTTAGCTGGTTATGCTTGTGGTACAGTTCGGATGGCTGCGGCTAATTCTATATTGCCAGAATACCCTACTGATATTTTGGATGGAATGCAGCACGTAACGGCTTTAGTTGAGCGTTTTGCAGCATATGCTAAGCATTTAAGAGAAGCTATTGACAAAACCGATGAGCTAAATGAACAAGATACTAATGATCTTTATGTCGAAGTTTCTCGTACCATTGACAAGCGACTCTGGTTCTTAGAAGCTCACATCCAGGTATCTGAAGTCAAATCAGAAAGTGCAACTCAACAAAAAACTGGTGTTAAATAATTTTTGTGAATTGTGAGTTGTAGGTTAGTTAAAATAATGCACTGCAAGTAAATTTAATTTAACCTACCTTTATTAAGCAATTTAATTACTCCAAGTAAATTCTTGATCATAGTAACCTTTTGGTAAGTACGTCACTTTCGAGTGCGTACTTTTCATTTTATAAGTAAATATTTTACTATTGAATAGTAGAAAATTAGAAAAATAAAAGCTTTATTTATTTTGTGAGGTGAGAAGTTGAGTTTTGATATATAGCACTCCTAAATCATTGAAAATTTCATTTAGATCCCCGACTTTTTGAAGAAGTCGGGGATCTGAACACCAAAATAGGATTGCTATAGGTTGTTCTATTTTACGAATATTTAAACCAAAAACCCGACTTATTAATCTAAAATCTAAAATCTAAAATCAAAATGGCTCAAAATACCAAAACTCATCTGATTCACGATCGCAATTCTCGCGGTAGAACTCAAATCGGTTGGCTCGATAGTTATCATAGTTTTTCTTTCGGTGGTTTCTACGATCCAGAACGTTTAGGTTTTCGCAGTTTACGGGTAATAAATGACGATAAAGTTGCTCCGGGGGCTGGATTTCCTACTCACGCTCATCGAGATATGGAAATTCTTACTTATGTTTTAGAAGGAGCATTAGAACATAAAGATAGTTTGGGAACTGGTTCGGTAATTTGTCCCGGTGAAGCACAAATTATGAGTGCAGGAAAGGGAATTATGCATAGTGAATTTAATCATTCCCAATCGAAACCTGTTCACCTGCTACAAATTTGGATTCTTCCAGAAAAACAAGGTTTAAAACCTAGATACGAACAGAAAAGTTTTTCGATTCAAGAAAGAACGGGACAACTACGTTTGATTGCTGCCCATGATGCACGAGATGGTGCTGTAAAAGTATATCAAGATGTGGATTTGTATACGTCAATTTTGCAACCTGGGAACAAAATTAATTACCACGCTCAACCCAATCGCTATACTTGGTTGCAAGTAGCTAAAGGGATTGTAAACCTCAACGGTGAAGAATTAAGAGCAGGTGATGGAGTAGAAATTGATGGTGAAATAGATTTAGAAATTACAACTAATGTAGGTGGAGAAATCTTGCTTTTTGATTTAGGTTAATCTGAGTTGGGAAATTTCGTCGGAAATCAGCTTGATTGACAATATTTTCATCTAAAAATCATTTTGGTGCGTTAATCCGGCATTAGGCACCATTTTTATTTGACCTATTGCGAAAGATGATTAGTATCATGAATTGGTTGTTGTTACAACTCTCGGAAGATTGAATTTAGGTATAATTATTTTCTATGGAAAAAATCTTTGATAAACAAACCAAATCGTCGCATTTTCTGTAACAATTGAAAAGAGATTAATCAAACTTGATTGTAAACTGTGAATATTATTCACCTTTAGGTAGAGTGAACACTTGGCGTTAAGGGTGTATATTAGGTCGAACTATATCAAAATACGAATAAATGCTGAACCGGCGTTGCAATGTAGGTAATTTATAGTATTTGCATGGGTAAAAGATGAATTAAATTAATTTGTTTTTTATCTGGATAAATTGATTCGTTTGGGGAACGTAAAACAATCTGTGAAGCATGAGATAATATTTTCTTTTTAAATCAAAATACTAGTAAAAATGTAACTATCAGTCGGATAATTAATGCTTCATCCACAGATGTTTATTTTGTGTAATTCCGTAGTTAATTATGACCTCTCTACCACCAGAAATTATAATTGTAGATAACGATAATAACGAACCAGAAAAATCTCCCGAACCACCCCGTAAGAAACGACGGTGGCTTTGGTTATTACTTTTTGTAATCCTATTGGGCGGTGGTGTTTTTGCTTGGCGGATGATGGTTGGAGAAGAGCAAAAACCTACCGGACAAAATGCTCAACCTCCAAAAGTACCAGTTCAATTAGCCACAGTAGAATCTGGAATAATTGAAGATAGAGACGAATATGTTGCTAGATTAGAATCGCGAAATTCGGTAAATCTTCAACCTCAAGTACAAGGAAGAATTACGAATATTTTCGTTAATTCCGGAGATAATGTACAACAAGGTAGTGCATTAATGCAGATAGATTCCAGAGAACAACAAGCAGCCGTTAACAGTGTTGATGCAGCAGCACAAGCTGCTCGTTCTCAATTACAAAACGCGATCGCAACTCTTAAATCTTTACAAGCTGAAAGATTATCGAATGTTGCCGATGTAAATTTGAATCAGCAGGAATACGAAAGATATTCTAGTTTGGCAGCACAAGGAGCAGTATCGCAACAAATTAGACAGCAATATCAAAATAGACTTGCGACAGCAAAAGCTAGACTAAATGCCATTGAGGCTCAAATTAAAGCTCAAGAAGCTTCAGTAAATCAAGCAGAAAAAGCATTAGAACAACAGAAGGCAAATACGACACAACAACAAGTTCAACTGCAATACTATACAGTTTCCGCTCCGATTGCAGGTCAAGTTGGCGATTTAATAGTTAAAGAAGGTGATGTTGTCAATACAACCACCCAACTAACTAGTATTACCCAAAATAATCCCTTACAAATTGAGATTTCAATACCTCAAGAACGTGCAGCAGAATTACGTAAAGGAATGCCTGTAGAGTTAGTTGATAATCAAGGTAAAATTTTGGGTAGGAGTCAAGTTTTTTTTATCTCTCCTAACGTTAATCAAAATACTCAATCAATACTTGTTAAAGCAACTTTTGATAACTCGAATAATCAACTAAGAGCGTCAGAATATGTTAATGCTAGAGTAATTTGGCAGCGTAGTCCGGGAGTATTAATTCCAGCAACCTCAGTAGTTCGTTTAGCCGGGGAAACTTTTGTATATGTTGCCAAAAAACCTTCAGCTTCTCAAGATAAACCAGAATATATCGCTAAACAAAGGCGGATTAAATTAGGCGATATTCGCGGCAATAATTATCAAGTTTTAGAAGGATTAAGAGCAGGAGAAAGGATTATTATTTCCGGGATACTTAATTTAACAGATGGAGCGCCGATAATGCCAGACTCTAAATGAAAAAGTGATGAGTTAAGAGTTAGGAGTTAAGAGTTAGGAGTGATTAATTTATTTTTCATAACTATTTACTTCTAAAAATACGAAGTTTTGATTTTAATTGTTGCTCTTAACTTCTAAGCTATTAAGTGTCTAAATTGTATATACGAAGCGGGCAGGATGCCCGCACTACAAATATTTGATATTTTTCTCTTATACAATCAACGCTGCGTATTAACTTAATACCTAATTATTAACTTCTCACCCCTAACTCCTAACTCCGGTACAGACGTAGCAATGCTACGTCTCTACAACTCCTAACTCCTAACTCCTAACTTTATTTATGTTTGCTGACTTTTTTATTAAACGACCAGTTTTTACCAGTGTCTGTGCAATTATTATTCTGTTGGTGGGAGCAATTAGTATTCCGACACTACCGACAGCGAGATATCCAGAGATTAGCCCGACTCAAATTAGCGTGACTGCGAACTATGTCGGTGCTAATGCGGAAGTTGTTGAAAAAACTGTGACAACGGTTTTGGAACAACAGTTAAATGGTGTAGAAGGCATGAAGTATATGTCTTCGAGCAGCAGTAACAGTGGGACGAGTCAAATTACAGTTACATTTGATGCATCTCGGAACAAAGATATTGCAGCGGTTGACGTGCAAAATCGGGTTTCTTTAGCAGAACCGCAGTTACCAGAAGCCGTACAAAGAACTGGAGTTGTTGTTAGTAAAGAGTCAAGTAATATTCTCTTGGCTATGGGGCTGTATAGCAATAATCAAGAGTTTGAGAATGTATTCCTCAGTAATTATGCTGACCTTTATATCAGAGATAATTTACAGAAAATTAATGGTGTCAGTCGAGCGCAAATTTTTGGTGAACGCCGTTATGCAATGCGTTTGTGGCTCGATCCCAATCGTTTAGCAAGTCGTAATCTTACGGCACAGGATGTAATAAATGCTCTCAATGAACAAAACGTGCAGGTGGGTGCGGGACAAATCGGGCAGCAACCGACACCACCAGACCAAATGTATCAAATTGATTTACGTGCTATAGGTAGACTGGAAAATGTTTCCGAGTTTGAGGATATTGTTGTCAAAGGCGGGGATAATGGCGTTTTAGTTAAATTGAAAGATATCGGCAGAGCAGAGTTAGGAGCGGAAAATTATAACTCGTTTTTAAGATTTAGAGGCAATGAAGGTGTTGGTATCGGAATATTTCCAACTCCGGGAAGTAATGCTTTGGAAGTTGCTGCTGCTGTGAAAGCGGAAATGGCAGAATTGGCTAAAGATTTTCCACCGGGAATGCAATATCAAGTTGCTTTTGATACGACTGCTTTTGTGGAAGAATCGCTTTCGGAAGTGATAAAAACGCTTTTATTATCTATTGGTTTGGTTGTTTTAGTCATCTTTATTTTCTTGCAAGATTGGCGAACAACAATAGTGCCGGTAATTACAATTCCTTTGGCATTAATCGGTACATTTGGATTTGTAAAAATCTTTGGATTTTCAATTAATACTTTAACTTTATTCGGGTTAACTTTAGCAACGGGGATGGTTGTTGATGATGCGATTGTAGTAGTTGAAGATATTTCTCGGTTGATTAATGAAAAGGGGATGTCACCCAAACAAGCAGCTTCTGCTGCAATGAGCGAACTTACAGGCGCAGTAATTGCAACTTCTTTAGTGTTAATGGCAGTGTTTATTCCGGTAGCATTTTTCCCTGGTTCTACTGGTAATATTTACCGTCAATTTGCGCTGACAATTGCTTTTTCTATCGCAATTTCTACTTTTTTAGCGTTAACTTTAACTCCTGCTTTGTCGGGATTATTATTCAGAAGAAGAACTGAAAGTAGCGGTTTTCTCCAGAAAATTTTTGATGGTATTAATTGGTTTTTAGATGCGGTAAAAAATGGCTATGAATCGTCGCTCCAAGCTTTAATACATCTTAAATTTATAGTTTTAATAGTATTTGCTGCATTATTAGTAACCACTGGTTGGCTTTACAACATAGTACCTCAAGCATTTTTACCAGAAGAAGACCAAGGTTACTTTATTACGATTATTCAAGGACCCGAAGGAGTTTCCCTTAACTATACCAGTCAGGTGATGGCACAGGTTGAGCAAAAAATCCTCGATTTACCGGAAGTAGTGGGTACCTTTGCGATTGGTGGTTTTGGATTCAGCGGTAGTACTGCGAATAACGGAGTAATTTTTACCACTTTGAAACCTTGGGGAGAAAGGATAGGAAAAGGACAATCCTCTTTAGAAATTATTGATCGATTGAGACAACAATTTTTTACGATTACCGATGCGAGAGTTTTACCATTAAATCCTCCATCAATTCAAGGATTGGGTAGTTTTAGCGGCTTTCAATTTCAGTTACAAGATAGAAGAGGAAACAGCAGTTTAGAAGTAATGCTGCAAGAAATGGGAGAATTATTAGGAATCGCTAATCAAAGACCAGAGATTCAGGCTGTTTTTAGTACATTTTCGGCGAATATGCCGCAATTATTGATTGAAGTGAATCGCAGTCGAGCTAAAGCATTACAAGTTGATATTGACGATGTTTTTAGTACTTTACAAACTTATCTTGGTTCACGATATGTAAGTGATTTTAATTTAGAACAGCGGACTTATCGAGTTTACGTGCAAGCAGACGCTCAATATCGCTCCAATCCCGAAGATATCGGTAAATTGTATGTTCGCTCCCAAAATAATCAAATGATTCCCATGAGTAACTTGGTAACAGTAACTCCCACCACCGGAGCGCAAACTATTAATCATTACAACCTGTATCGTTCTATTGAAATCAACGGTGAAGCAGCACCAGGTTATAGTTCCGGACAAGCTTTAGACGCAATGGAAGAAGTTGCAAATCGAGTTTTACCGAGAACTTTTGGTTACGAATGGGCTGGAATTTCCGCAGAAGAAAAGGAATCCGGAGGGCAAGCACCGTTAATTTTTGGATTAGGAATAGTTTTTGTATTCTTGGTATTAGCAGCACAATATGAGAACTATATCGACCCTTTAATTATTATGCTTTCAGTTCCTTTAGCGATTTTAGGAGCGTTAGCAGCACAATATTTGCGGGGCTTAGAAAATGATATTTTCTGTCAAGTTGGTTTGGTAATGTTAATTGGTTTGGCTTCTAAAAATGCCATATTGATTGTGGAATTTGCCAATCAATTAAGAGAGGAAGGACTTTCAATATCCAAAGCAGCATTGAGAGCATCAGAAGAACGTTTGCGACCAATTTTGATGACCGCTTTATCAACTTTATTAGGAATTTTCCCCTTATTAATTGCGACTGGTGCGGGTGCTGGTAGTCGTCAATCTTTGGGTACTGCTGTATTTGGAGGAATGTTTATTGCCACATTTTTAAGTTTATTTGTGGTACCTATTTTGTATATTGTCATTGTGTCTTTACGACAGCAATTAATCCCTTCTAAAAGAGAACAGGAAAAAATCACATCGGTAGAAGAAAATGGTAAAGTTACTGCAAATCATTAATGAGAGTAGTTGCTTCGGGAATAGGGAAGAGGAAATAAGAAATAAGAAATAGGAAATAAGAAATAGGAAATAGGGAAGAGGGAAGAGGGAAGAGGGATTAGGAAATAAGAAATAGGAAATAGGAACTCTACTGAATTTTGTTAAATCCAATTAATTCTGGGGAGTAATCGTAAGATATAAAAACTGATAGTTTTCAAAAATTAATGGTTTGTGTCACTTTTTGTTACGAGTATGTAAGTTCTACAAACAAGTATTT
This sequence comes from Rivularia sp. (in: cyanobacteria), assembly GCA_050329355.1. Lineage (GTDB taxonomy): Bacteria > Cyanobacteriota > Cyanobacteriia > Cyanobacteriales > Nostocaceae > Rivularia. The sequence continues at coordinate 2,505 of JBHJOU010000286.1, read as the reverse complement.
GCCAGAGCAGCTTTCCTGTGAATAATAGAATTGTTGAGTAAAAAACTTGCAATGGTTTATTCCAAAGCAATTTTGATTATTGCAACTAGAATTTTACTAACTGCGTCTGCTGTAACTTGAGGTTAAATTAATGAGAAGAACTTTTTTTATTGTTGTACTAGCTATTTTCTTCACTTTTGATATATTTTTCGCTATTTCAACTGCTGTAGCGGACAATATCAAAAATTCACCAAATGTCAAAATTACGCAGCCCATTCAAGGTGAAACGGTAATTAATAAGGTTAAAGGTTAAAGGTTAGAGGTCAAAGGTTAAACAAAAGGCTTTCTTGCAACTGTCAACTGTCAACTGTCAACTGTCAACTCCCAATTATTGACCCGCCTTATGGTAAGTTAAGTTTAAATTCGTATAATAAATATTTCTTAATCTTATGGCTGGAGTCGAATTTTGGGTGTAGAACTACGCAGTTTTGTATATCTGGATAATTTACAACCTCAACACGCAGCATATATGGGAACGGTAGCCCAAGGTTTTTTACCACTACCAGGAGATACTTCTTTATGGGTAGAAATTTCTCCTGGAATAGAGATTAATCGAATTACTGATGTGGCGTTAAAATCTGCCTCGGTACGTCCGGGTGTGCAGATGGTAGAAAGGCTGTATGGTTTACTAGAAGTGCATTCTAGCTCCCAGGGAGAAACTCGTTCTGCGGGAGAAGCTATTTTAGCAGCTTTAGGAGTTAAAAAAGATGAATGTCTTAAACCTCGTGTAATTTCAAGTCAAATTATCCGAAATGTTGACGCTCATCAAACTCAACTGATTAATCGTACTCGACGGGGACAGTTACTATTAGCGGGACAAACGTTGTATGTCTTAGAAGTTGAACCAGCTGCTTATGCTGCTTTAGCTGCAAATGAAGCCGAGAAAGCTGCTGCAATAAATATCCTTGCTGTTAATGCTGTAGGTAGTTTTGGTAGGCTTTATTTAGGTGGACAAGAACAGGATATACTTGCAGGTGCTGATGGAGCCTTAACAGCGATTAAAAATGTTGCTGGTAGGGTAAATTCTCCCGGTAAGCGTCAAGAGTAAAGGTAAAATCATGGCAAATTTAGAGCATCTGACTTTACTTAAAACTGGTACTCTTACATGGGATGAGTGGAGGAAGAAAAATCCTCAAGTTGAATTAGATTTAAGTTCGGCAAATTTATACGGATATAATCTTACAAGTGCAAACCTCCAAGGAGTAAATTTAAGCCATGTAATTTTAGAAAATGCTTTATTAGTGCAAGCAAATTTTCAAGAAGCTGACTTTAATAGTGCAAATCTTAATCATGCCAATTTTCAGGAAGCTAATTTAAGCTATTCTAATTTTAGTCTAGCTAAACTTAGTGGTGCCAATCTTAAAAAAGCTAATTTAAGTTTTGCTAATTTGATTGGAGTTGATTTAAGTTATTCTAATTTACAAGATGCTTTGATTAATCATACAAATTTAATTGGAACTAATTTAAAAGACGCAAATATTAAAGGAGCAGATTTAGGAGGAGCAAAATTAAACCGCGCTAATCTTTGGAAAGCAAAGTTATATGATGCTAATTTGAATGGAGCGGAATTAATCAACGCAAATTTGTACGAAGTCGAAGCAATGGGTGCTTATTTTTATAAAGCGAATTTAACTAAAGCAAATTTAACTAAAGCTCACCTTAGCGGTGCATATTTATTACAAGCTGATCTGAGTTTTTCCGATTTGACAGGTGCCGATTTGAGATGGGCAAATTTGAAAGCTGCTAATTTTGCAGGTGCAAATCTTACGGGTGCAAAACTCCAAGGTGCGAAATTAAACGGAGCTAATTTAGAACGAGCGCAAATTTAAATCTTTTTATTTTCAATAATTCCTTTTCCCTTTCCCCCTCCCAAACTAAATATTTAATTTATTTTACACCAGTAATTAAACTTAGATTGTTTGAGAGTTAAATGATGATTAGATATTTTCTCTGGCTGGATATATTTAGTCTTTAAAATTGAAAGTTAGCGATCAATTTTGGGAATACTAGCCTTAGCAAGCATTATTCACGGGGAGCTAAAAGGCAATGGAAAAAAACAGATGGAATTCTGGTTTAAAAAACACACTTCCTTTACATATTTCTACTGAACTTATTAATACCGAGCTAGAAGACGACAAGAATATTCAAGGAAATCAAGATGCACAAACCCAAGAATCTTTTAGAGAACAAGAGTCATTTGAAGCGTCGCAGTTATTAGAGCAAGGAATTCAACATCAACAAGCTGGTGAATTTAATGCTGCAATAAAGTCGTTACAACATTCATTAGCGCTGTTCCAAGCTTATGGAAATTCTCCAAAACAGGCTCAAGCACTTTCTTGTTTAGCTCTGGTAGCTTACTGTTCCGGTGACTACAAGAGCGTTATCTCTTACGCTGAGCAATGTTTGTCTTTAGCCCGCGATACTCACGAACAGCGTTTGCAGGTACAAGCGCTTTCACATTTAGGT
>JBHJOU010000892.1:0-9284 GCA_050329355.1 Rivularia sp. (in: cyanobacteria) | reverse complement strand
TAATCTACACTGCTTAGGGCAAGGGGCTAGGGGCAGCTTTGCTGGAGGAAGATGTACCTCATAAATTCGCAATACGCTGTAACTAACCATTTAGCAATCAGCCATGAATACTTATGTATTTACACTTAAAAATTATCAATAGTTTTGGTAATTAGTGTCAATTTTGATACTTACTATCAAATAACATTAAATAAAAAAATAGGTGTATTACTACTAATTAATAGCAATACACCTGATTGGGGAGTTACCAGGGAGTAAGATGCTCCCAATACAAAAATTCAAAATTTTATAATTACACTTGATTGGAATCTCCCTATCCTTGTTGCCTTGTAGTACTAGGGTGCAAGAGCATTACCACGAATTAAACTACCAATGGTTTTGGCAGTAATCTTCATTTGGGTAATGGGATTTGCTGGAACAACTGTCTTGTAGAGATAGCTGTCAAAAGTCAACCGTTGCACATCGAGATCGCTACACATTTCTACAAATGCTTCGCGGGTAGCGTCGGAACGGTAAAATACGTTTTGCAAGATATCGAGTACTTTGTAAGTAAGACCGTACTTTTTGTCCCAACGCTTCAAATAGATTTTTAAATCGCCTTCACTAGGGATAGACTGTCCGCTGTGGGAAACTTCGACGATGGTTTCGGCACACATCCGTCCAGATTTAGCCGCAAAGTAAATTCCTTCTCCAGAAGACTTGGTGACGTAACCTGCTGCATCACCGACTAATGCAATCCTTCCGACTACACGACGGGGGCGGGGATGTTCGGGAATCGGATGCGCTTCAACCTTAATGATTTTACCACCAGCCAGTTTTCTGGCAGCACGAGCGCGTATACCAGCTTGTAACTGCTTAATACTAGCTTTGTTGATGTGCATCGTACCTGTACCCACAGCTACGTGATCGTATTTGGGGAAAACCCAAGCGTAGAAATCGGTAGAGACATCATCGCCGACATACATTTCTGCCAAATCGTTGTAGTATGCCATTTTGTCTTCTGGAAGACGGATGCGCTCTTGAAACGCGATCGCGTAGTTATAATCCCCAGCATCCATTTCTTTAGCAATCCGGGAATTTGCACCATCAGCGCCGATAATTAAATCTACTTTCAGAGTTTTAGAAATACCCTGACTTCCACCTTCTGTATGGTCAAGGTAATGAATAGTATAAGGGTCTGTATTATTTTTGGGAAAATCTAATTTATGAACTGTAGCATTGATTAAATGAGCGCCTAATTTAGCGGCTCGATTTCGCATGAAGCCATCTAAAACTTCACGACGACACATTCCAATATATTCATCTTGTTTTACTAAATTGATGTCAACCTCACGATTGGAGGGAGAAATCATTTTCATTTTCCGCACTCGGCGATCAATAATATCAGCCGGTAGATCAAACTCATCTACCATACACAGCGGTATAGCACCACCGCAAGGCTTAGCATTATCTAACTTGCGCTCAAATAAATAGGTTTCAATTCCTGCCTTCGCTAAAGTTTCGGCAGCAGACGAACCCGCAGGACCAGAGCCAACAACAGCAACCCTAAGTGTCAAAGGTCTTCTCCCATACTTGACTTACTTTGATGAATCCTACCACGGAGTTTTGACCGATTTTCTATTTTCCCCTTAGTTTTTCATTGAAATGCAACATTCCTTAATGTTTCGATACTTTTTGAGCAAATATTGCCGAAATCTTAACCAATTATTATAGCAATTCTTACTAGCAGGATGCCCTAAGTTCCATCAAAAACCAGATTTGTTCACAAAATAAAAAACTATTATCAAACTTATTATGATAAATTATGAATAATTTTATGATTATTAATATAATTATTAAATTTAAATGTTATTAGGCATTAAACAACGTTGAGAAATCATGCGATTACAAATAGAATACATATGATATTCATTTAAATTAAAAATAGATAATTAAAGAACGCATCCTCTGGAGTGTATTAAACTGTTGAGCGCCTAAATTAGATAGACAAAGCGGGCTGTCCAGGCCGCACTACAATAAATTCATATTTATGTCCTACGGACACGCTGCGCTAACGCTTTATACAATTTAACTGCGTATCAGCTTAGTAAAAACCCAAATTTTACTTACTCTCAGTGGTAATCAAGGATAAATACATATCTGAAAGTTATCCTGGCGACACTGTAAATGCTATGAAGAATAGAAATGCTACTACATAAAACACCTGCTTAGTACTTAAAATAACGATGTGAAAGCTGTCGGTTAAACGGACGCATTATCAAGGTAATTATATGTAATTATATTTTTATATCTAAGTCATAGTTTTGTAATTGAACTCTCTATTTTTGATCTATAAGCAAGGGTAAAATAGAAAATTCTTGGAGTAAAATCAAAGTTATAATTATTCGCAAGATATTTTTTATCAGTATTTTCTTGAATGTGATTTAGTTTGATTGGGATATAATAGGTCAAAACTTTTTTGGTGGGGATTTGGAAGCTGTGCGCGATGATTTAAAAGGCTTAGCCATTACTCAAAAAGAACTGCAAAAGTTGACGAATTTGCCTGTTCGTGATGAATTAATAGTTATTTTTCGCCCGCTAAAATTCACAATCAGGCAGTTTCTTCAAAGAGTCAAAGGTCCGGAAGGAGCAACTGCAATTTTTATCGGATTATCTATAATACTTAGTTGTTATATTGTATTCTATTTATTGATCAAGATGTTTGCCCATTGGTTACCACTTCCGTCTTGGTTATTATTCATTCAAGTTTGCTTTATTGGCGGTGCTGTTACACAATTATTATTGTATTTTCTTTGGAAAAAAAGAATTTCAGTTGTGAAAGAAAATTTGACATATTCTTTAAACACTCTTTTGCATGAAGTTGATAGATTTAATGCCGTAGTCAAAGCAATAAATATTAATGATAGAATTGAAGAAGCAGGTAATCAAGAAGTTTGTATCAAAGAAAGAAAACGAGTTCTCGAAGCTTTGAAATACACGAGAGCCGATTTAGTTCGTGCTTTGAAAACTGAAAGAATTTTGAGAGAAAATCGCAATTTTATTGTCAATAATTCCGAATTACTTGCGAACAATTTGGCAACATTAACTCAAATGCAAGTAAGCGAACAGGCTTCCGAGCATGGTAGGTTGCTTAATGAAGCATTAGAAATTGCTTTAGATGTACAGCAGGAAATGAAAAGATTGCAGAGTCAGTAATCGCAAAAAATACGGCTTAGAATTAAATTATAGATGGGTAAACAGGTTTTACATGAGAAAATATAAATATATAGAATATATAAAATATATAAAATATATACAATATATAAAATATATAAATTAAACATCTTTCCTCTTTCTTGGTAAAAGCATGAACTGGAAACAAATTGCCGGTAGCTGGGTAATTATACCTATGCGTCCTATCGGTATCGTTCATTTTTTAGGTGGTGCATTTGTAGCTACTGCACCTCATGTAACTTATCGTTTATTACTGGAGTATCTTGCAGAAAAAGGGTTTGCCGTTGTTGCCACCCCATTTGTGAATACTTTAGACCATAGTGCGATCGCCCAACAAGTTTTGCTAAATTTTGAACGGGTATTAGTACGTTTGGAAGAAAGAGAACCGGGTTTTCGGGGATATCTTCCGATTTATGGATTAGGACACAGTATGGGATGCAAGCTACATTTACTGATAGGCAGCGCCAATCAAGTCAAACGTGCGGGCAATATTTTGATCTCATTTAATAACTACGCTGCACGGGATGCGATTCCTTTGGTAGACCAATTTAACACTGCCGTTAACGTTGAGTTTACACCTTCACCCACCGAAACTTACAGACAGATCAAAGAAAAGTACAATATCCGGCGTAACTTATTAATAAAATTTAATAATGATAATCTTGACCAATCAGCAGCTTTAACAAAATTGTTACAGAATCGTTTTGGGGATATGGTAGCAACCCAGACTCTAGCGGGGAACCACCTGACACCTTTAGGTCAAGATGTGAAATGGCAAGCCGGTAAAGAATTTAATCCCTTAGACGCTTTCGGGCAGTGGTTTAGGCAAGAAGTATACCGGGATTTAAACCGGCTAAATCAGAGCTTAATATTATGGCTAAATCCCCTATCGCCACTATAATCGGAAAATGGTATGTATAGATTTTACTGGCACTGTCTGTAATAAATAAGGCAGAAAATATCATTATTATTGCTTACAGGTGCAGACGTATTTATTTTTTATTTTCTATTTTTTATAACTAAGCGGCTACAAAAATATGTTTCAAATATTAGTAATTGATGATGATCCAGCCGTTCAAATTTTACTCAAAAGAATGCTGGAGAAGCAAGGTTATAAAGTAGTCGCAGTCAGCAACGGTGAGGACGGAATTGCACAAGCTGTGGTTTCTCGTCCAGCACTGATTATTTGTGATTGGTTAATGCCGGGATTAAGCGGACTTGATGTTTGTCGTTATATTAAGAAAGACCCCGATTTATCTACGACGTTTTTTATCCTTTTAACATCCTTGGATTCTGTTGCTGATCGCGTTAAAGGTTTAGATGCTGGTGCTGATGATTTTATCACCAAACCCATAGAACAAAATGAAATGCAAGCGCGGGTGAGGGCTGGTTTACGTTTGCATCAAATGAGTCGGGATTTAAAAGCTCAAAAACAAATTTTAGAAGCAGAATTATCGGAGGCTGCGGATTACGTGCGTTCTCTTTTGCCTACACCGATGAGTCAACCTCTCAACATCAATTATACTTTTCTTCCTTCTCAGCAACTCGGTGGTGACTGTTTTGATTATTATTGGTTGGATGATGATTATTTAGCTATCTATCTACTTGATACTGCTGGGCATGGATTGAAAGCAACTTTACCTTCTATTTCGGTATTAAATTTATTACGTTCCCGCGCCCTCAAAGACTTAAATTATTACCAACCCAGAGAAGTCTTAAATGCTTTAAATAATACTTTTCAAATGAATTATCAAAATGATAAATACTTTACTATTTGGTATGGAGTTTATCATCAAATTAAGCGAGAATTAGTTTATTCAAGTGCTGGTCATCCACCTGCTATTTTATTATCTAGCAATCAAAATAACGTGCAATTATTAAAAACCCCTGGAATGCCGATTGGGATGTTTCCAGAGGTTAATTATACTGATGGTTTTTGCAAAATTGAAAAAGACAGCACCTTATATATTTATAGTGATGGTGCTTACGAAATCACTTTAATTGACGGTCAACTTATGGGACTTGAGAGTTTTATTCAAAAAGTTACACGCTTTTATCATCTTTCTAGCAGTCCTCTGGAAAATATTCTCAACTACCTTGTTGATTTGAATTCCAAAAAAACTTTTGATGATGATTTATCTATACTCCAAATATGCTTTAATTAATCAGGCAATTTTGGGAAGTACAGCTTTATTAAATTCATCTTGATTAGAAAAAATTTCAAAAACTTTATCCATTCCAGTCAGTTCAAATAATATTTTGATTTGCTCGTTAATCGAACAAATTACCAGCTTTGTTTCTGCGGCTCTTAAGGTTTTAAATGCTAATACTAAAGCACCTAAACCCGAACTATCCATAAAAGTAATATCTTTTAAATCCACCAGTACAATTTTTGGGTTACTTTCTAATGTTTTAATAATTTCTTCGCGAAAATTTTGTGATTTAGTTGCATCTAAAACACCGCTGGGCTGAACAACTTTAATATGCTCTGTCATAATTTCTAAGTATTTTTACGACGACAAAAAATGTTTACTATCCTAATCCATTTTAATCATAATTCATTTAATGACAACTTGCCAAATACACCTGCTACATTAACAGTTATCAATTAAAAGATTAAATTCATCAACAATTAGTAGAAAATGTAGAAAATTTCTTCTGATGCCGCATCATTAACCAGTATCTAGATGTTTATTTTTGATAGATGGGAATTGTAATCAAAAACTCACAACATTCTCCAGGTTGGGAAATACATTCGAGCGAACCACCATGTCTTTGGGTAATAATTTGATAACTAATAGAAAGACCCATACCCGTACCTTTACCTACAGATTTAGTTGTAAAGAACGGGTCAAATAACTTTTCCTTAATATCTAATGGTATTCCTATTCCATTATCGATTATCCGAATTTTTATCTTATCTAACTCAGCTAGTTCCGTAAAAATCTGAATTTGCGGACTACTATTGAATTGTTTTTTGAGTTCTATAGACTCTTCTAATGCATCTAAAGCATTTACCAAAATATTCATAAAAACTTGATTGAGTTGACCAGGATAACACTCTATGGGCGGTAAATTTCCGTAGTTTTTGATAATTTCAATCTGAGGACGTGCGGATTTAGCTTTAATGCGATTTTCTAAAATCATTAAAGTATTATCTAACCCTTGATGAATATCAACTTTTTTCATTTGAGCTTCATCCATTCGGGAAAAATTATGCAAAGATGTCACAATTTCTCGAATACGCTGCGCTCCTATTTTCATAGAACCCAGCAGTTTAGGCAAATCATCATAGATAAATTCTAAATCGATTTCTTTCGCAAATGCTTGTACTCCTGATGCAGCTTGGGGATAGTATTGTTGATAAAGTTGAACTATTTTTAATAGGTTTTGGATGTAATTATTGGCATAATCGATATTGCCATAGATAAAGTTTACGGGATTATTAATTTCGTGAGCTACTCCTGCAACTAAATTACCCAATGAGGACATTTTTTCACTTTGTACTAATTGCATTTGAGCATTTTGTAGTTCGTTTAAAGCGATTTGTAGCTCTTGCGTTTGCTGTTTTAGCTGTGTCTCTGCTTGTTTGCGTTCGCTAATATTGAATGATGTTCCGACAATTCGATAAATTTTACCTTCTATATTTCTTAAAGGATTAATTGTAGTCAACCAGCAATTTTCTTCACCTTGAAAAACTAGATTTTCCTCATAGGTTATAGGTATACCAACTTCCAAACATCTGATATATTGTTGACGTATTTTCGCTCCTTGAACGTCACCAAATACTTCTTCGGGAAATTTACTAATTGCGTTGGAAGCACTTATACCTGTTGCTTTTTCTGTTGCTAAATTCCAATCAGCATAAACCAATTCACCGTTATCTAAAACGTTAACGACAAAAATCAGTTGTTCGACTCCTTGATAAATACTGCGGAGAAACTGTTCTTGTTCTTGCAAAGTTGTTTCTGATTGTTCCCTTTCGGTAATATCAAGCACCATGGATGCAACACCAATTACTTCACTATTCACAGCCACCAAAGGATTGTTATACCATTCACAAATAATCGTTTTATCATCCAGAGTAATATTTTCAGTGACGATTCGGGTTCCGCCACGCTGTGACAGTAATGCAGTTTTAAAATGATGTATTTGTTCTTGAGCAGTTGGGGAAACTATAAACTCTAAGTAATTACCAATAGCTTGCTCTTTTGTGTATCCAAAAATCTTTTCTGCACCACGGTTCCATTCTTTTACCGCAAAATTTTTATCCCATTCAATTACTGCTAAAGGTGTTTGTTCAATCAACAATGCTAATCTTTGACGAGAAGCTAAAAGTTGAGATTGTACTAAGTGACGTTCCCCGATTTCTTTTTGTAATGCTTGATTGGTTTGCATTAACTGTTGAGTTCTTTCTTCTACTCGTTTTTCCAAGTCTGTATAAGCTCTTTTCAAGGCTCTTTCTGCTTGTTTTAAACGAGTTACATCTGTTACTACCCCATCCCAAATAATCGAACCATCTGCTTGTTTTTCTGGGCGTGATGCCGCTTGTATCCATTTTACTTTTCCAGAAGCTAAAATAATTCTTCCTTCCCATTGCCAAGGTTGCAAACTTTGAGCAGAATTAGCAATGGATTTTTCAAAATCCTCTCGTTCATCTCGATGAACGCTGGAAATGAACAAACTAGCATCGGCGATCACTTTTTCTGGGAAAAGTTCATATATTTCAAAACAACCAGAACTAACATAAGGAAAGCTAAATTGACCATCAGCACCCAGTTTAAATTGATATAACATACCAGGAACATTTGCAGATAGCTTTTGCAGCTTTTCTTCACTCAATAAAAACTGATTTTCTATGGTTTCTCGCTGTTTAATTTCTTTTTGTAAATGGGTGACAACCTGAGTTAGTTCGGAAGTGCGCTGATGTACTCTAATTTCTAATTCTTCATATAATTGCTGCAAAGTAACTTCTATTTCTTTGCGTTCGGTAATATCTTGTAAAGTTCCTAAAACATGAGTTACTTTTCCTTGAGCATCGCAAATGGGAATTGTGTTAATCTCCAACCAACATTGTCTACCATCTGCTTGCAGTTGTGGTTGAACAATACTTTCAGGTTTTTTAGATTCAATAGCACGACTATCATTAAGCCGAAACCAATTAGTTTCTTCTTCTTTCCAAGGTAAATCAAAATCAGTTTTACCTTTAATTAATAGTGGATCTCCAACCCCTGCAATGTCCGCAAAAAAACTATTACAACCTTGATAAACGGAATCACAATCTTTCCAAAAAACTGCTTGCGGGATATGATTTAAAATTTGTTCTAATAAATGCTTAGAGGAACGCAATCGTGCTTCTATTTGAAAATGTTGCGTGATTTGTTGGGTTAGTTCTCGAATAGTCACAATTAGAAATTTCTGACCTTCTTGATTCTGAAATACGCATTTCTTAATAGAAACAAAACGTCTTTCACCATCAGTACTTGTAATACATTCGTCAGATTCATTTTGGTTAGATGTAGTAAAAATAAATTCATCTTTTTCCCAAGACTCATCTGCTTCTTTTTTATTGAATAAATCAAAATCCGATTTACCAATAATTTCTTTTCTATTACGTCCGATAAAATTACAATAGGCATCATTCACCAGCACCCAACAGTGTTGACGATCTTTCACAAAAATTGGATCGGAAGTACCGTTAATTACCTCAAGCAAAAAATCAGCAGAAAAATTTTCTTCTACCTGCATTTCACAATCCTTTTGGACTGTTACTTCCCTTTCAAGGGACGATTCATTAGTTTTTTTATCTTTATTCATCCCCAAAATCCTTTTTAGTAAAAGTTCTAGCCTCCCTTAGATGCAGCAGTTCGATTTAATACACAATAATTGATTCACTCATAAATCGTCCCTCACCCCCTATGCACTCAATTATTATTCCCGGAATTGATTCTCTTTCAACACCAAACGTCAGGAATTTTAAATTAGGAGTTAGGAGTTAGGAGTTAGGAGTTAGGAGTTAGGAGTTAGGAGTTAGGAGTTAGGAGTTAGGAGTTAGGAGTTAGGAGTTAGGA
>JBHJOU010000582.1:0-14371 GCA_050329355.1 Rivularia sp. (in: cyanobacteria) | reverse complement strand
TCCTAACTCCTAACTCCTAACTCCTCACTCCTAACTCCTAACTCCTAACTCCTAACTCCTAACTCCTCACTCCTAACTCCTAACTCCTAACTCCTAACTCCTCACTCCTAACTCCTAACTCCTATGCCGTTTCCAGCAGTTCTAAAATTCGATACATTGGCACTTCTACCCAATTTGGACGGTTTTTCAGTTCGTGTTCTAGTTCAATGATGACTTTTTCTAGTACGAATGCATCTAAGAGTAGCTGTAGTTCTGATGGTTCCGAAGGTAGGAAGGGTGCATTTTTGGCTGTGGCTAGATAGGATTTTAAAAAAGCAACACTCGACCAAGTGTAGAAAAATTGCGCCCATTGCTCCATTAGTGGTAAGTCATCAGGAATAATCATGCCGCTTTCTTTCTCGTTTCGTAAAGCTATACGGCTCGAATAGTAGAATGATTCGATCATTCCGGCGACATCACGTAGGGGCGATCGCTTCATGCGTCGTTCGCTCAAAGGACGGGTTTGGTCGCCTTCAAAGTCAATGATGATAAAGTCTTTACCTGTATACAGCACTTCGTCAAGGCACAAATTCCCGTGGGTGCGGGTTCGCATGGCGGTAATTTTTTGGTTGAGTATTGATTTGAGTCGAGTTAATATCATTTCTCGATTGTTCAATACCAACTGCGCTACGGATTGAAGTTCGTTGGGTAGCTGTATCAAATCTTTTTTCAACCGCAGTAATACAACTCCTGCTTGATTCCGCATATATTGGTAAATCGAGCGCTGGTAAAAGGAGGTGAATGATTCTGGGGCAAAGTTGGGGTCTTCTGTGTCGGATGCTAATGCTAAGTGCATTTCGGCGGTACGTTCTCCTAACAGTTGAGCATTTCCCAAATAAGAACCGAACATTTCCTGGGCTAGATTGGGAATTTCGGTTTCTAATGCTGCTGTTAATAATGAAGTTGGTAGATCGATATCGGCGATCGCGTCGATTTGTCTTATTTGTACTTGCTCAAAAAAGTCCCGTAGGCTATCAAGGCTATAAGACCAACCATCTCTGATATCGGGAATAAATTTTCGCAAAATCCCCAAAGTCATGGTCTCAAAGTTTTTACGGCTGTAATTTAAGCTACCGGCGACGGGCGCAAAGTTTTCTGCATTTGGTAGTCCTTTTGTTGCCGAACTGTGGGTGAGAAACTGACCTACTTCTAAATCGGGGTTGATGCCTTCTCCTACTACTTTGCGGAATAGTTTGCACATCAGGCGATCGCCATATACTACGCAGGTATTTTTATGTTCTCCTCGTAACAGGTGAGCTTCTAAATGTATCCTCAGTGCGTAGTTAGAACCGGCACCAGCTAACACCGTAAAATCTTTACTAGCTTCGGCTTGAAGTTCACCTGCCATACCTTGATAAGTATTTTTGTTGGCAATGGCTTCGAGGGGGAAGTTGAGAAAGTCTTTGTCTGTTAAGGCATCAAATAACACCCCAATTTGTTTTTTGCTGCGTATTTCAATGTTAGCGACAACTTCTTCGCGGTAAGAACTAAAGCGTTCGTGATTAATACCCTCTGGTTCGTAAGCTAAATGGAATACATAGGTTTCCGGGTCGCCTTCGGTGTAGTCTAGCTGTACCAAAACAATTGCTGCTTCTAAAGAATGAAATGAAAGGGGAATTGCCTCAATCACATGACTGGACTGAATGACGCGATTTTTACCGTCAAACCAGCTACAGGCACACATATAATCTGGTAAAATTTCTTCTAATGCTGCCTTGGTTTCAGATTTGGTAAAGATATTCTGCCAATTATCGCTAACAACTAAAGTGGGTATTTGATTTTGAGGTCTTACCGGGCAAGTAAGATTTGTTTGTACTTGTAGGGTAAACCAGTAAAATGCATGGGGAGCTAAACTCATGAAGTAGGGTGTATCGTCAATTGGTGGAAATGTGGTACGTCCGAAGATTTCCACCGGAATCATGCTGTTAAATGCCGATAAATCCAACTCTACTGCTTGTACAAAGCGGGACAAATTAGTTACAACCAGAATATGCTCGCCGTCATAGGTACGAGTAAACGCCAAAACCTTGCGATTTTCTGGATAAAGTAACTCAAAAGTACCCCTACCAAAAGCTTGAAAACGTCCGCGAGTCGCAATCAAACGTTTTGTCCACCACCATAGGGAATTGCGGTTTTCTCGCTGAGCTTCCACGTTCACCGCTTCAAAATGGTATTCCGGGTCAATAATCACCGGAGCGTATAACTTATGGGGATTGCAACGACTAAAGCCACCATTGCGATCGGCACTCCACTGCATCGGAGTCCGCACCCCATTGCGATCGCCTAAATAAATATTGTCCCCCATGCCGATTTCATCACCGTAATACAGCACTGGGGTTCCGGGTAAAGACATCAGTAAAGCATTCATCACCTCGGTGCGGCGGCGATTATTCTCCATTAACGGAGCCAAACGGCGGCGAATACCCAAATTCAATCTTGCTTGTTGGTCTTGTGCGTACACACGGTACATATAATCGCGGTCTTCATCGCTGACCATTTCCAAAGTCAATTCATCGTGATTCCGCAAAAATAACGCCCATTGACAGTTATCGGGAATCGGCGGCGTTTGCTGCAAAATATCGATAATCGGGAAGCTATCTTCCATTTGCAGTGCCATAAACAAACGCGGCATCAGGGGAAAATGAAAATTCATCTGACATTCATCACCACTGCCGTAATACTCTACAGCATCTTCTGGCCACTGGTTTGCTTCGGCAAGCAACATCCGGTTGGGATACTTATCGTCGATATGTTGGCGTAATTTTTTCAAAAAAACGTGGGTTTCCGGCAGGTTTTCGCAGTTACTACCTTCGCGCTCGTACAAATAGGGTACAGCATCTAATCGCATTGCATCAACACCCAAGTCCAACCAGAAATCCACCACATCAAACAGCGCTTTTTGCATTTCTAGACTTTCAAAATTCAAGTCCGGCTGATGCGAATAAAATCTGTGCCAATAATAAGATTTGGCAACAGGATCCCAAGTCCAGTTAGAAGTTTCAAAATCCTTGAAGATAATTCTTGCTTCTTCATACTTCTGGGGAGTATCGCTCCAAACATAAAAATCTCGTTCCGGACTGCCTAGTGGTGCTTTACGCGCCCGCTGAAACCATGGATGTTGGTCGGAGGTATGGTTGACAATCAACTCAATGATTACCCTAATGCCTCTTTGATGGGCAGCACTTAAACAAGCCTTGAAATCGTCGAGATTTCCGTAAATGGGGTTAACGGTGGTATAATCCGCAATGTCGTAGCCATCGTCTCGCAACGGCGAAGGGAAAAAAGGCAGCACCCAAATTGCCGTTACTCCCAAGTCTTGTAGATAATCTAACTTTTCAGTTAGCCCTCGGAAATCACCTATACCATCGCCATCGCTGTCAGCAAAAGCACGTACCGGCACTTCATAAATGACTGCATCTTTAAACCAAAGTGGGTCATCTTTCAATAATGGATTTTGCATATTTTTTACTGCCTTATTTTCCATAAGATATCTTAGCTAATATAAGAAGCTAGCTTCATAGTTAATTCTTGAATCGTTTTTGATTGTTTCAAATTATTGGAGTCAAATTATGAGTTTTGAAAGAGCAAGTGGAGTTCTACTGCATCCTACCAGTTTGCCGGGTAAATTTGGGATTGGGGATTTAGGAGAATCAGCTTATAAGTTTGTCGATTTTCTCGCCAATAGCGGTCAAAAGTTGTGGCAGATTCTACCTTTAGGTCCGACGGGTTACGAACATTCTCCCTATACAATGAATTTTAGCGCTTTCGCTGGAAATCCTTTAATGATTTCTCTAGAACATTTACAAGAAGAAGGTTTGCTAACACCAGAAGAATTAATGCCTCAAGAAGAAATCACAGATAATCCCCACAGAGTTGACTTTGATGTAGTAATTCCTCGTAAAACCAAAATTCTGTATACAGCTTATCAACGCTTCGGAGAATCTTTGTTCAAAACAACCAATCCTGAATTTGAAAAGTTTTGCCAAGAACAATCAACTTGGTTAGATGATTATGTATTGTTTATGGCATTACTAGAAGCTAACAATTATCAAGCTTGGAATTTTTGGGATAATGCTTTAGCTCGTCGCGAACCAGATGCATTAAATCAAAAAGCGGATGAATTAAAAGATGCTGTCTCATACCATAAATTTTTACAATTTAAATTCTTCCAACAATGGAAAAAAATCCGCGACTATGCCAACAATAAGGACATCAAAATAGTAGGTGATATTTCAATTTATGTTTGTCATAATAGTGCCGATGTTTGGGCAAATCCAGAAATATTTCAGCTAGATTCCCAAACTTTATCACCTGCCTACATTGCCGGAGTCCCACCAGATTACTTTAGCGCTACCGGACAACTTTGGGGGAATCCTGTTTACGATTGGGATAAATTAGAACAAACCAACTTTGCTTGGTGGATAGAACGTTTTCGGGCAACTTTACAATATGTCGATATCGTTCGTATCGATCACTTCCGGGGATTTGAAGCTTATTGGCGAGTACCCGCAGGAGAAGAAACCGCTATCAATGGTGAATGGATCAAAGGACCTGATGCCAAATTCTTTGAAACTTTGGGTTCTACTTTAGGTAGTTTACCTGTAATGGCGGAAGATTTAGGAATTATTACTCCTGAAGTAGAACAGCTACGCGATCAATTTGATTTCCCCGGAATGCGTATCTTGCAATTTGCTTTCGGTGGTGAAGCCGACAACCCTTACTTACCCCACAACTACATTCAAAACTGCGTCGTTTATCCCGGTACCCACGACAATGACACCACTATTGGATGGTGGAATCAAGCAGGAGAGAAAGAAAAGCAGCACGTCGCGAAATATCTTGGTTATTCCTCACCCGCACAAATCAAAGAAATCAACTGGGAATTTATCCGCATGGCACTATCTTCAGTGGGTGATTTAGCTATTCTTTCTGTTCAAGATTTACTAAATTTAGACAGTAGTGGTAGAATGAACGACCCCAGCATTAACGCTGGAAACTGGCGCTGGCGATATGAAAGTACCGAACAGCTTACCTCCGAATTGAGTCAGCAGTTGTTAGAAATAACTCAGCTTTATAACCGATAAGGAAAGGTTAAAGGTTAAAGGTTAAAGGTTAAATGACCTCTAACCTCTAACCTTTGACCTTTCTCCCTACTAAACTATCGACTGATTATAAGCAAATAAAATTAGGTCGCAAGCAGGAAGAAAATCTATAGACCAATTATTTACACTTAATTCTATCAAATGTAAATCAATTGGAAATAACTACTATGGCATTATACAAACTTGCAGATTTCGACCCTAATTATAAAGAAGTTTTTGGTGGTGAAGATATTAAAGAAATGTCTCTTTACACTCAAGGTGGAGAGAAAATAGGTTCTGTTTCTGATGCTTTAGTAGACCATGATGGTCGTTTTCGCTATTTGGTTATTAGTACTGGAGCAATGTTTTTCGGGAAGAAAATTTTGTTACCAATTGGTTTGTCACGTCTTGATTACAATCAAAAACGTGTTTATGTAGATGGACTCAGTAAAGAACAGGTAGAAAATTTACCTGAGTATCAAGATAGCATGACTGTTGATTACGATTATGAAGAGAGAGTACGCGGTGCTTATCGTTCTCCACAAAATCAGAATGTAGCTTATAATAAAGATTCTTATAACTATCAAAATGATTCTTCTTTGTATGATTTAAATGAGCAGAATCATTCTAATATTAAACTTTATGAAGAGCGTTTAGTTACTAGCAAGAGCCGCATTAAAACTGGTGAAGTAAGTGTTGGTAAACATATTGAAACCGAAACTGCTAGAGTTTCAGTACCAGTTGAAAAAGAACGAGTTGTCATTGAACGAGTTACACCCACCGGAGAAGCAGCTATAGTAGATCCCGACCAAGTTAATTTTACTGAAGGTGAAGTGGCACGGGTTGAACTCTACGAAGAACAAGCTGATATTCATAAAGAAGCATACGTGCGTGAAGAAGTACGAGTTAAGAAAGTTGTTGAACAAGATACTGTTGAAGCCAGCGAAACGATTCGTAGAGAAGAGTTAGATATCGATACTCAAGGGGATTTACGTGTAAATGAATCTAATTCTGTTAGAAACGACCGCGTTTAATAATTAATAGCTAAAATTTCGGAATTTAGGATAATAATTCATCATTCAAAAAACCTTCTGAAGATAGAAATTAATCTCTATCTTGAGAGGGTTTTCTTAGTGATTTTTTTTTAACCTCATCAACAGTGATGTCAAAAAATAGATATAAATTAATATACTACTTCTGATTGTTCGTTATAAACTTTAAGTCCGTCGCGGGGAAGATGGATATCAAAATATTTTTTTCTATTGTTGTTAGTAACGAAGAAAAACAATATGGAGATTAGAATTATATGGCTCTTTACAAAGTTGCAGATTTTGACCCCGATTATCGCGATGCTTTCCAAGATCAAGACATCAAGGGTATGAGCGTTTACGCTGAGGGAACTGATGATAAAGTTGGTAGTGTTAGCGATATTTTAGTTGATGAAGAAGGTCGTTTTCGTTATTTGGTAGTTGACTTGGGTTTCTGGATTTTTGGTAAAAAAGTATTAATGCCGGTTGGACGCACTCGTATCGATTACAATGCTAGTCGCATCCATGCTCTTGGTATGACTAGAGAGCAAGCTGAAAACTTACCCGAATACGATGAAAATCAAGTAGTAGATTACGACTACGAAGAAAATGTACGCGGTGTATATCGTACCCAACCTTTAGAAGCATCTGCACCTCTTGAAGCATCTGCTCCCCTCGATGCACCTCGATACGATGCTACTCGTACTTACAACCGCGATACTTATAAGTACGATGAAGAACCTGCTCTGTACAACATGAATGATACAAACCATCAGAATATTAAACTCTATGAAGAGCGTTTAGTTGCTAATAAACAGCGTCGTAAAGCTGGTGAAGTAAGCATTGGTAAGCACGTTGAAACTGAAACTGCAAGAGTTTCTGTACCTGTTGAAAAAGAGCGTGTAGTTGTTGAGCGAGTAACTCCAGAGAATGCAGGTAGAGCCGTTGCCCCCGGTGAAGCAACCTTTAATGAAGGTGAAGTAGCTCACATGGATATTTACGAAGAAAATGCTGATGTCCGTAAGGAAGCATTTGTTCGCGAAGAAGTTAGAGTTAAGAAAGAAGTAGAGCGCGATACTGTAGAAGCTCAAGAAACAATTCGTCGTGAAGAATTAGATATTGATTCTGGTAATTTGCCTACCGATAAACGTTCTGATAGACGTTAATATCTAATGGTTAGATTAGTAAATTAGTTGTTGGTTATTAGCTGCTAGCTAGTAACTAATAGCTAATTTTTAATTTCAGTAAATACAGTTATTTAATCTAAAAATACATAGTTATTTATAGATAATGTAAATATGAATAGTCAAACAACCAATAATAGTAATAAGAATTCTAAAAAACTTACAAAAAAATCTGATGCAGCGATTACTTTACTTCAAAAACTAAGAAGTAAAGTTAAAAATTTTGATGTCGTTGATATAAAAGGTTTATTAATTGGCAAAGTTAAAGATTTAATGGTTGATGGAAATCGTCAACTTAATTTTGTAATAGCAAAAATATCTGAAAGTAATAATATTAATAATTTTTGGTTATTAAATGGTAAATTAGTAGATAAAATTGAGCCGAAGATTCAACGGGTTTTTACACGTATTAATGAATCACAATTAACACAGTTACCTGAATATGTAGAAAAGGAAAATAAAGTAAGTAATATGACAGATAATCTAAATTTTCAGCAACCTATTGACAATAAACCACATTCAGAAGTCAATGATTTGACAAAATTAGAGTTTGTAGAAGAAATTGAAGAAGATATAATTCTTTTATTAGGAGAACGGTTAGTTGTAGAACGTAAGAAAAATAAAATCGGTGAAGTTATTATCCGTAAAGAAGTCGAAACTCGGATGATCCAAATCCCCGTTCGACGTGAAAAACTAATAATAGAAAAACCCGGTATTGAACCCCAAAAACTTGCAGAAATAGATTTAGGTGAAGAAGAAATTTCCCACGACGAGTTGAGAAATTCGGGAGTAGATTTAGTCGGTAGCGACTTTGAAGGTGGTTTAACCGTCACTGGAGAATTTGACTCACCCAAAATTGCTTCTTTAATTCTTAACGCTATTCAATTAGAAAAAAATCACGGTTGTAAAAAGGTACGAGTTTCTATTCTTGTACAAGATGAAGAAAAACAGCAGAAATATCAAGAATGGTTTGACCGTACTTCTAAATCATAAAAAAAGTAGATATATTTTAATAGTAATCTAAAGACGTTGCAGTGCAATGTCTTTTTATTTACTATCATATATTTTCGATCCCATTTATCTGGCGACTATAAGTCGCGGCTATACAAACAAAACCCGCCGTAAGACGGGTTTTAAATTAATTAGTCCACCTTGCGGTGAACTGTTCATTACCTATTACCCATCACCTATTACCTATTACCAATTATATATTTTAAACAGTATATTTTGTAACCAAAATCTCTGCATCTTTGGGGATCGCAAATATTTCTCAACCACTATTAAACAAAACTTATTTAAAATAATATTATTTATATATACTTTGTGTAAACTAGTATTAAGAAATACTTATTAAAGATTGTTGCACAACCTTGATTTAATTGCTAAAGTGTGATGCATGACGACGATAATTTAAATTCGTGTCGGGGGAATATGCAACGTATTGGCGATATCTGCAACTGCGGATTACAAGAAATATTGATTAGGGAACCATTAGAGAGAGAAATCTAATCAAAGAACGCAAATATCTTGATTTGGCTAGAAAAATAAACCACAAACAGCTTATTCCTATTGTTGTGAATAGATTTTAATTGCATTAACTTTAACTTCTTGTCGATATTCGTGTAAATCCTTAGTGTAAATCCCCAGTAAATATATCGGCAAAGAGCAATATTCCATTAATACTTGAACTATGGAGGATAAAAATGAATATTCAAGGATATACAGCCTTAATTACTGGAGCTTCCCGTGGTATCGGACGTGCGATCGCGCTACAATTAGCCCAACAAAAAGTCAAAAGATTGATATTGGTTGCTCGCGATCGCAATAAATTAGCAGAAGTTGCGAAACTTGTGGAAGCGATGGGTGTCGAAGCGGTAATCATGCCGTTGGATTTAACAAAGCCAGTATTTGTAAACGTTGCAGTTGCTCAACTTTGGCAAAGTTATGGTCCAATAGATATGTTGGTGAATTGTGCTGGTGTGGCTCACCAAAACTCATTTTTGCAAAGCAAGTTACCTCAAGTACAAGAAGAATTATCTTTGAATTTGCTGGGAACATATACCATGACTCATATGGTGGCTCGACGGATGGTAAAGCGAAACCAAGGAACAATTGTGAATGTATCGAGTTTAATGGGGAAAGTTGCAGCCCCAACAATGGCAACTTATTCCGCGACTAAATTTGCAATATTAGGATTTACTGAAGCCTTGCGTCGGGAACTTGCACCGCGTAACATCAAAGTAGTTTCCCTATTGCCAACATTAACAGATACCGATATGGTGCGAGATTTGCAACTATATCGCGGAGTGATCCCAATGACACCGGAGAAAGTCGCACAAGCATTTGTTAAAGGATTGCAAAGAGACTCATCAGAAATCTTAGTGGGTTGGCAAAGTCATCTAGCGATTTGGTGTCAGCGTCTAGCACCTTGGCTGTTAGAAATAGTGTTAAAACTTGCATCACCTCAAACTAAAGTTCCGAGGATACAGCAGTATTATCAACGGTTGGTTAGTATTTGGTAGATTAGAGAGTGTAGAGACGTTGCACTGCAGCGTCTCCCTGAATTTGTGGAAAAAAGTAATAAAGCGTATTGCCAATTTAAAAGTTCAAAACCTTTCGTAGTCGCATTATCAATTATTTTGGCTTTGTTGCATAACACTTTTGCGTACAAAAAGAGTCAGAATTCCGCCGACTAGGAGAGCCACTCCCCACCAAAGAGAGTCACCAGGAAGAACTTTTAGTAAAAGTGTAGTCATTCCAGAACTCAGCAGCGACCATCCTAATGTTGTTTGATAACCCATTTAATTAATTCTCATGCTTACTTACTGTTTTAAAATTAATTCTTTATCCAAAAGTATTAATCTACTAAAAGTATTAGAAAATAACTGGTCTAGAGTAGTAGTTTATATGTTTACTCTCAAATTTTTTAAATTAAATTAAGTTATGTCTCTTAAATTCTGAGTTGGGCTAGCATATCTCGGTGACAGTAAAAAAGATGATTAAATACTTATTAATTCAAAACTCTGCCTAACTCCGTGTTTACCTTTGCTTTGCTTTGCGTTGAAAAATTGTTTTTAATGTAATAATTCAAAGGTTGATTCTGTAATCAAAAATCCCCATGCTTAAGGAAATATCATTAGAAGACGAAACCCCTCAACAAAATTTAATCTTAAACGCGATCGCAAATAATTTACAAGCAAAAATTTTTGGGATTACAGCGGAAAATGTCACAAGCATTATACAGGAACGCTGGCGTTTACTCAAGTCTATTTATCCTAATTTCAAAGAGTTGTGTCAAAGTAGTTTACAGATACAACCTGAAGGAATGTTGCCGACATTATGGGATTTATGGCTTCCTTTAGCAATGCAAATTGCATCCAGACATCAACAAATTCAACGTCCTTTTGTACAAGGAATTTTAGGAGGACAAGGAACGGGAAAGACTACAACTTGTAAAATTCTCAAGTTAATTTTGTCACACTTAGAATACCGTACTTTGAGTTTATCTCTAGATGATTTATATAAAACTTATCAAGCACGTTTAATTTTACAACAAAAAGACCCCCGTTTGATTTGGCGGGGACCTCCGGGAACTCATGATGTTGATTTGGGGATAAATCTTTTAGATAATATTCTTCAACGTCAAACTATTGTAAGGGTTCCTCGCTTCGATAAATCGCTACATTCTGGAAACGGCGATCGCGCTTTTTTTGAAACAGTAGAAAATATTGATATTGTGTTATTTGAAGGTTGGTTTGTCGGAGTAAAGCCAATTAATTCAGCCGCATTTACGAATCCACCGTTACCGATTATCACGGTAGATGATAAAGTATTTGCGAAAGATATGAACGATAAACTTCACGATTACCTACCCTTATGGCAACGTTTGGATAGTTTAATTGTGTTATGCCCTACAGATTATCGTCTTTCCTTAGAATGGCGCAAACAAGCAGAACATCAAATGAAAGCTAGCGGAAAACCAGGAATGACTGACTTACAAATTGAAGAATTTGTTCATTATTTTTGGAAAGCATTACACCCAGAATTATTTATTAAACCATTACTAGAATCTTCATCAGTTGATTTAATAATTGAAATTAATCCTAATCGTAGTTTTGGGAAAATTGTTAGTTGATAGTTGATAGTTGAGAATTGACATTTATTGGGCGGTTAAAACCGCATCTACACAAACGAAACCTGTCTACACGGGTTTCAAATAGTTAGTCCACCTGCGTGGACTTTGCTTGTGTAGCCAATGACTTTTCAAACATCCTCTTATAGCGTTTCTGTATGAATATGCACTTAGTTAGCCCACCTCCGTGGGCTTTGGTTGTATAGCCCCAAACTTCCAGTCTGAGGGAATACTAACTACTAACAATCTCTTTAACTAAATCATTAAAAGGTTGCCAATTATCTTCTTGAGAAATTGATTCCCAAACTGATTCAATTATAGGTCTTAAAATTACTGTTTGAGGATTATAATTGTTTAAAGTTCGAGGAATATTATCCATTTCATCGGTTGCAAGACTGTTCAAAATTCGGTGATAAATTCCTGCCCAATTAACGAATAATTCTGATAGACCTAAAGATTGCTTTATCTCAGAACCTTCTAATATATAATTTGCATCATCTTGCCATTTATGAGAAAAATTTGCGGCAATATCAGCAAAAAAGTGATGATAACTGATAGGGTAATGCTTGAGAAAATCGATTGTTGCTTTTAACAGTTCGTCTGCTTCTGATTTTGGTAACTCTTGTTCAAATCCCAGCTTTTTCAACATTAATAAACGGTAATTACCCAGGAAATGTTTACCAAATGTTATCAAACCATTATCCATATCAGACTTATCAATTACAGCCTTTAGTGGTTCTTGTAGCATTTCTAAATTCCACATACAAATATCTGGCTGGTGGATGTAAGAATAACGGCTATAATAATCAAAATATGCTGCGGTAAAATGAGGGTCGTAAGTAGGAATAAATGCATAAGGACCGTAATCAAAACTTTCCCCAGTAATCGACATATTATCAGTATTTAACACTGCATGACAAAAACCAGCAGCCATCCATTGTGCTGCTAATTTTGCGACTCTTTCGACTAATTCTGCATAAAATAAAGCATATTTTTCTACTTCGCTAACTAAATGGGGATAGTAATATTCGATTACATGATCTAAAAGTTGTTTCGTTAAATCTGGACGTTTTAAATAGTTTAAACGTTCAAAAGTACCGAAACGAATATGGGAACGATTCATCCTTACCATAACTGACGAACGAGTGGGGGAAGGTTCATCACCGCGCCACAATTGCATTCCCGTTTCAATTAAACTCAGACAGCGAGAGGTGCGTACACCCATACGATGAAGCATTTCTCCCGCTAATACCTCCCTTACCCCACCTTTAAGAGTAAGCATTCCATCACCACCACGGGAATAAGGTGTTCTACCAGAACCCTTCGTGCCAAAATCATAAAGTTCGCCATCAGTACCGCGTACTTGTCCGTAAAGAAAACCTCTACCATCACCCAATCTTGGATTATATTCACCGAATTGATAACCGTGGTAACGCATTGCTAACAGAGGTTTACGCTGCTCAAATTTACCAAAAGCTTGAATAAAATCTTCGTCAGTTACCTTTTGCGGGTTCAATCCCAACATTGGAAGCAGTGCATCATTACGAAAGCGGAGTTTGTGAAGCGGAAATTCCTCCGCCATGACTTCATCAAAGTAGTCCGAACCTAAAGATTCAAATGCCGGTTCGTAATTAAGATTGAGTAGGGGATTAGTAGTTTCAGCCGTTTGCATTACCATTACGGGTAAGTTTGCCATACCTTTTATGGTACATCTGTAAGGCAGTCAACATGAAAAATTTTTGTCATCGTCATAAATGTAAGGTTTTTTCTCACTACTCACTTACAAGTGAAAATAGGAAATATTAGTAGTTGGTAAATCTTTATTTTTATGAAAAGTAGCTTAGTGTTCTGGATTTAGCTGAATAAATTTGATATCAATACAATCGCTATATTACCTATTCTATGTCACAAAAATATGCTTAAAAAAATAATCTCTATCTTAACATTTTTGAGTTTGTCTGCTTTGACAATTCTTTCATTGGGCAGCAATTTTGCTTGGAAATATCCCATAGAACTATTAACTCATTTCCGCTTTCAATATTTTATCTTCTCGGTAATTCTTTTAGGGATTTTATTTGTACTAAATATTCGACGTTATTTGAAAACTAAAATCTTTCTTTTCTGTGCCTTAATGTTAGTTGCATTCAATGCAATGGAAGTCATACCCTGGTATCTACCACATTCACAACAATTTGCATATGATGTTTCTCTATTACCAACTCGATTGTTACAGTTTAATATTAATACTCAGAATAATCATTATCAAGAAATTATAGATACAGTTAGAGATGAGTCTCCTCAAATTGCTTTATTTATTGAAATTGACCAGAAAGCATTTAATGAATTAAATAATGGTTTGAAAGATATTTTACCTAATAACTTTAGAAGCCCCGTTGGTGGATTAGCTCTATTCACTAATTTACCTATTAAAAATGCGCGGGCAGAGGACTTCAAGACAAAGAATTATAATTTAATTGTAACTTTACTAATCGATGGTGAACCTGTAGAATTTATTGGGACTCATCCCTCTGTACCCGTAAAACCCTCAACTTTTCGTAAACGCAATCTTCAGTTAGCAGCATTAAGCGATTACATTACAAAAATCAAAGCTCCATTGATTGTAGCTGGAGACTTTAATGTAACACCTTGGTCGCCTTATTATAAAAGATTTGTGACAAAAACTAATTTACATAATACCCGTTTGGGTAATGGAATTTTACCTAGTTGGATACGAAGGGCATCATATTTACATTATCCACAATGGCTGGTATTTCTAATGGAAAAATATTTGGCTCTTCAGTACAAAGGGATGCTAAACTAATAGTCTAAATACCAGTTAAGTAAACATCTAATTCTAAAGTTATCAAAGTTTCTGAATCCATATCCTGACCGTTTAATAAGTTTTAA
>JBHJOU010000264.1:0-7209 GCA_050329355.1 Rivularia sp. (in: cyanobacteria) | reverse complement strand
TGGGGAATACAAAGGAGTTTGTATGAAAAGAATGTGCTGGTTATCCAAGTCTGGCGAAAACGGCGAGAAAATTTTGCACTTGCAGACAGCACCGAGCGAACCTTGGCGACCATACACCGCTTTTCGACAATTCGCAGTACCAGATTATAATATACCTGGGGGTTCCAAAGGATGGGCGACTTATCAAAAGTTATTAAAAGCAGGTTGGACATTAGTACCCAGCGCCCGCGCCAACGAATTTTCTACATCAGACGCATCAATTGAAATATAAATAAATGGGGAATAGGGAATAGTTTTATTTCCCCCCATCTCCCCCGAACCCCCTCTCCCCATCCCCCCATCCCCATCCCTTCCTAAATCCCTCTAGCTGCCCCTTCACCCCTGGGATCGGCTGCACCTTCTAAGGTTCCGTCTGGTTTGACGATGATTAAGTTGGAGTTACCCCAAGGGTTAGTTTGGTTGATTTTGTGTCCCCGACGCTGTAATTCTTGTAAAGTCAGTGCATCCAACCCCCAAGGCTCGACGCGCAGGGTATCGGGAAACCATTGGTGATGGATGCGCGATGCGGAAACTGCTGCTCCTGCATCCATATCGTATTCTAAAACGTTGAGAATTATTTGTAATACTTGGGTGATGATGGTGCTGCCTCCGGGAGTACCTACAGCCATCCGCAACCTTCCGTTTTCAATGACAATTGTGGGAGTCATGCTCGATAGAGGAGTTTTGCGAGGTGCGATCGCATTTGCCTCGTCACCAAGTAAGCCGAAAGCGTTGGGGACTCCCGCTGCTGCGGCAAAATCATCCATTTCATTATTGAGAACTATTCCCGTTCCTGGTGTGACTATACCAGCACCAAAACCCAAGTTAACAGTAAAAGTTAAACTGACAGCGTTGCGTTGTTCGTCGATAACTGTAAGATGACTGGTTTGTGGCGATTCGTAGTATTTTGAATGTTTAATTTTTGGATTGGTATTTGCAGGAATTAATTTTGATGGTAAGGTTTGACCAAATTTTTGTAACGTATCGCGATCAACAGGTTTTACTTGTGTTGAAGGTATTGCACGCTGCATATCAATTTGCTGACGGCGAAATTTTGCATATTCTGGATTAATCAGCTGTTGTTGGGGTACTTTGACAAAATCAGGATCGCCTAAATATTCCGAACGGTCAGCGTAAGCAATTCGCATTGCTTCCACCATTAAGTGTATCGCATCCGGGTGGTGCCATCCTAAAGATTTTAAATCAGTATCGCCGATGATATTTAACATCTGCAATAAATGTATACCTCCCGATGAAGGTGGCGGCATCGAACAAACTTGAGCTTTACGGAAATTACCACAAACTGGGGTGCGCCAAATCGGTTTATAGAATTTCAAATCTTCTAGAGTAATTAAACCGCCATTTTTCGCCATATCCGAGGCAATAGTACGAGCGATTCTTCCTGTATAGAAACTGCGGGGATTTGCAGCGATATCTTGTAAACTTCGCCCTAAATCTTGCTGTACAAAGATTTCTCCCGGTTGATAAAAATTACCGTTGCGAGTAAAAATAGCTCGCGCTGCTTGGTTATTAGTCAGAATTTTCTCGCGATTTTTGACAGCTTGCACAAACTTGTTTTCAACAGAAAAACCATCTTTCGCTAACCGAATCGCAGGAGCAACAACCGTACTCCAAGATAATTTACCATAGCGACGGTGAACTTCATACATACCCGCGACAGTTCCCGGAGTAGCCACAGCCAAATAACCATTAATACTTGCATATTGACGCACCTTACCGCTACTATCCAAATACATATTTTTACTGGCTTTTAACGGAGCGCGTTCGCGAAAATCCAAAGCCTGAATTGTGCGCCTTTTCGAGTCGTGGATTAACAAAAAACCGCCACCACCAATTCCTGCGGAAAAAGGTTCTACCACAGAAATTGCAAAAGTCGTTGCAACCGCAGCATCAACAGCATTACCGCCCTTACGTAACATTTCTAACCCAGCATCGCTAGCTAAAGGATGGGCTGAAACCACCATTGCTCTTTTGCTGCGTAGCGGTTGGATAAAAGCCGCTGTGGCTATTTGAGAGTAAAAAGTAATAGTAAATAAAAGAAATATTCCAGATAAAACACGCATTTAATCTTGTTAAGCTGTTGTGCATTTAAATCATATAACTTAATTTATTCTAATTCTTGTGGGGTGGGCATCCCTGCCCGCCCAAATATATAATTTAGCTGCTTTTTAGCTTATCAAAGAATTAAAAAGATTTATATTATGATGTTAGGTGTTTATCTTTTAAGATTTATTGTTAAGACTTATGCTTATGCAGAAAAAATTTTCAATAAAAATTTTCAATCAGTCTCCATCTTTTTAATAACTGGTTCTTTTTCATCAGGAGAAGGAACATTAGAAGGAAGAATAGAGCGGACAACAAAATATGTAATACCAGTTAAAGTCGCTATTGCGAAACCAACCTTAGTCAGAATACTCGCTGACTGGATTAGTTTTGATCTATTAAAACTTGAATCAATTAACTGTCGTTGAACAGTTTCAACTTTAGATGCAGAAGTTGTGGGAGAAAATGCCTGAGTTGCTGCTTCTGATTGTTTTGCGACTTGTTTACTATTTTCTTGGTCGAATTGAGAAACAGGAATCTGAATCGAAGGTATTTTATCTACATTTTCTTGGCATAAATCTGGCTCGTTTTTATTTTCTTTAGCAAGTGAGTCATTAGAATACTCAATAAGCAATGACTCGAAAGCTTCAAAAGAATCTTCTTGTTTGGCTTCGTCTTCTCTTGTTTTTCTTAACTCTTCAATAGCAACGTTTTCTTGAGCAGAAAATAATGCGTCAACCTTGCTAAATAATTTTTGTTCGGTGTAGAATCCGGCGAGTTGTTTGGCGTGTGCTATTGCATTCCTCATCGACTGAAGTTTTAATTTATTCCAAGTGACTATCACTCCAGATTTATCATTCTCTAACGATAAACAATATTCGTCTTGACTTGATTCGTCTATTTGCACGAACAAGGTGAAATCTTTATTCAATGCTATTCTTGCTATCCTTCCAGAGACAAACCTAGAGTTTTTGAAGTAAACTTCTTCGCTTTGAAGAATAGGCTCCAAAAGCTTAAACTCTAGCTGCCGCAAGGTTGTACCCTCCTGTTCTTACAGTTTGCAAGAAATAAAGTATAAATTCTCGTTGATAATTTACTGGAGCCTCACCTTTTGATTTTTCAGTAATTTCCCATAGGTCTAAAGCAATTTCTTCGTCAGAAAATCCTTGCTGACTTAAGCTTTTGGCTTGTTTTAAATCATCCTCAATTCGTTCCTCAATATATGATTTTTTACTTAAAGATAAGAAGAATTCATGACGATCGCGACCAATTAAAATATTATCAAGATCTTTAATTATAAGAGCATATTCATTGATGTTGTAACTCTTAGAGCCCTCTTCCTTGCTAGCTTTTTCTCTTGTTGCTATCTGGTGAGCAACAGACATTTTATTTCTGTGCAGATGAACCATCACAGTCAACAACCAATCAATAGAAATACCTATATATGCTTGCAGCCATTGCTTTAAAGTTGACTCAGTTGTGGTGTCTATTCCTGAGACTCTTACTTCTTGTTGATATTTTGCCCAAGTGGGTAATTGACTCGCTAAATTACCAAGATGCAAAAGATTTTTGAGCATTACATACTCTGCAATTCCTTGCAGCCATTCGCTTAGACACTCATAAACTTCTTCTGTAGCAAGGTCATCGCAATAATAATAGAAGTCTTCCATCTTGTCTACACCAACAAAATGGAGGTCTTTAATCACGAGAGGGGATATTTCTGCGAGTTCCATCTTTTCTTTTGTTTTCGCCAAAATTTCACTATCGCTTACCGGAGGAAGGCAACTTTCCTTCTCAGTAGAGCTTTTTAATCTCTCAGGTTGACTATAAAGCAAAATACTAGTGATATCATCTAACGCTATTTTGCTGTTCTTTCCTCCATCCTCATAGTAAAAACGAACCCGGTGAACAAAATTATTCACAGGATTCTCGAATTCGTATGTGCAGAAATTATATCCCATTGTTGTTATAGATACTTTCTCTTATTATGCCAGATGAAGTACCGGGTTCCAATATCATCTAGTCATTATTACGTAATTATTATAACGTTTATTATATAGACAATTAATAATTACGAACTATATTATTATCTCGACGACCACTACCGCGATGGTCTTTGTGTCGTTTTGCAGGACTATCCTCTGCTTGTTTATGAATATTAAATTGATTGTTTGCTTGAGGTGTAAAATTTTGGACAAAGCCAGGTAACGCTATTAAAATCCATAGCGGCAAAAACAAGTATATTTTTTCCATTATACTGACTTCAGTTAAGTAAATTTGCTATTAATAACCCAACTTACATTCCTTTTTGATATCAATGCAAGTTAAATAAAATACATATGTATATTAATTACTGGCAATAAATTAGTTTTTTATAATTTTTTTGAATTTGATAAGAATTACTGATGATTACTAACGATTTTTAAGCAGCATTGCTGAATGGGCTGTAGAGATATAAAAAAACAAGAGATAAATTAAAATAGTTAATTTTATATATATAAAATTGATTAATTGGTAAGCTAATTTTTGAAGACGTTGCAAAACGCCCCGTCTCTACATGATTATTTTTTCAGGAAACTATAAATTGCGGAAAAATCTGAGTTATCAATTACCAATGACCATTATCCACTACAAAGCTTTTAACAAAATAGTTGTATCGATAATTAATAGTAGATACTGAAGAATGCTGGAAGGTCAAAGGTTAAAATTGAAAAACTTTTAATTATTAATTCCTACCTTTCAACTTTTTTAATTTTGGAGAAAGATATGCAAAGTGTTGTTGTTACAGGTGTTTCCACAGGTATCGGTTGGGGTACACTCAAAGTATTAAATAATAAAGGAATTCATGTATTTGGTAGCATTCGTAAATCTGAAGATGCAAAACGTTTAACTGATGAATTTGGTGATGGATTTACACCTTTAATATTTGATGTTACAAATGAAAAATCGGTACGTGAAGCTGCTGAGCAAGTTAGTAATCAAATTAATGGTAATAACTTACTTGGTTTAGTAAATAATGCCGGTATCGCTATCGGTGGACCTTTAATGCATCAACCGATTGCCGAATTTAGTAAACAAATAGAAGTTAATTTAATTGGGCAATTAATAGTTACTCAAGCTTTTTTACCTTTACTCGGAACCAATTATGATTTTAAAGGTAAACCGGGAAGGATTATTAATATCAGTTCCGTTGGTGGTAAAATAGCATCTCCATTTCTCGGTGCTTATAGCGCATCAAAATTTGCCTTAGAAGGATTTTCCGAATCATTACGACGGGAACTGATGCTTTACGGAATTGATGTAATTATAATTGGTCCGGGTTCTGTAGTAACACCAATTTGGGATAAAGCCGAAAAAATGGACTTTTCTCCCTACGAGAATACTAAATTTGCAATTCCAAGTAAAAAATTTATGGATTACGCGCTGAAAAAAGGACGTTCTGGTTATCCAGCAGAAGATGTGGGAAACTTGATTTGGAAAGCTTTAACAACTGCAAAACCGAAAGTTCGTTACGCGATTGTACCGAACCATTTCTTTGATTGGATAGTTGCCAGATTACTTCCTAAACGAGTCGTTGATAATATTCTTGCAAACGAATTAGGTTTGGGGAGATAGGGAGATGGGGGGACAAGGGGACAAGGGGACAAGGGGACAAGGGGACAAGGGGACAAGGGGACAAGGGGACAAAGGGATGGGGGGATGCTAAGTAATAAGTAATAAATTCTTACTTCTAACTCCGGTGGTACTAACTCGTAAAGGATATTACTCGTGATTATTAAGCGACATTCGGGTAAAATAAGTCGAAAGAGTTAAATTATCCATGGTACAGAAAAACGAATACGCTGTAGAATTCCGTAATGTGACTCTGAGTCGCAACCAACGTCCTTTAGTATCAAATCTTAATTTCCAAATTCGTACAGGAGAAGCATTGATATTATTAGGGCGTAGTGGTAGTGGCAAAACTACAACTATGAAGTTAATTAATCGATTGTTTCGACCTACGGAAGGTCAGGTAATATTTAATGGTATTCCTACAACTGAATGGGATGAAATTAAATTAAGACGTAAGATTGGTTATGTAATTCAAGAAATAGGTTTGTTTCCTCATTTTACAATTCAACGTAATGTCGGTTTAATTCCTTCTTTGGAAGGTTGGAACTCCAAACAAATCAAAATGCGAGTTTTTGAATTGTTAAATTTAGTAGGTTTACAACCAGAACAATTTGCTTCAAGATATCCTCACGAGCTTTCCGGTGGACAAAGACAAAGAGTAGGTGTAGCTAGAGCATTAGCCGCCGATCCTCCGGTATTATTGATGGATGAACCCTTTGGTGCATTAGATCCCATAACAAGATTAGAACTTCAGCAAGAGTTTAAACGGTTACAGCAGGAATTAGGTAAAACCGTTGTGTTTGTAACTCACGATATTCAAGAAGCCTTTGTTTTAGGTACAAGAATTGGTTTAATGTATGGGGGAGAACTCGTCTTTTTGGGAACACCTGATGAGTTTAAAAATACTTCACATCCGGAAGCGGTTGCTTTTATGAAATGCTTAGAAACAACAATTTAAAAGTTAGGAGTTAGGAGTTAGGAGTTAGGAATTAAAGAATTTTAGATTTTAGATTTTAGATTTTGGATTGAAAGTGAGAAATAAAGAATTATGAGTGATGGGAACGAGATTGTTAAACCTTAAACCTTAAACCTTAAACCTTTGACCTTTAACCTTTTTATGAACGATTTCTTTTTATTTAAATACGGTTCGGAAATTATCGAACGTAGTATTGAACATTTGATGTTAGTGATTATTGCGATTAGTATTGCGACAGTAATAGGTATTCCTTTAGGAATTTTAATCACTCGTAATAAATCGCTGCGTCAACCTATTTTAGGTATCGCAAATATTCTCCAAACTATTCCTAGTTTAGCTTTATTTGGTTTATTAATCCCCGTTCGTATTATCGGTGGAATTGGTCCGATTCCGGCAATTTTTGCACTTACTCTATATTCTTTTTTGCCCATAATTAGAAATACTTACACTGGCATTATGAATGTAAATCCGGCGATTCGGGAAGCTGGAAGAGGTATGGGAATGACGGATCGACAATT
>JBHJOU010000605.1:0-6580 GCA_050329355.1 Rivularia sp. (in: cyanobacteria) | reverse complement strand
TCGCCATTGCCAATTGTTACCTTTTAGTTGAAAATTAATTTGGGGATTTGTAAGTTTTCCAGCAACGGCAAGTTCTGCGTTATATTCTCCTTGAATATCAAACTCGATGGTATTATCTTGTTGTTGTAAAGCAGCTTGTTGTCGAATCCGATTGACAATTTGGGCAAACAAGCGTAGTTGTGCGAGTATTGGAGAATTGGGTTTTCCGACTCTTTGAGTTTGTACGTCAGCAGCATCACCGTATTCTGGGTTGAAAATGCTATCAACTCCACGTTGTAAATCTTCTAGATTAAATACATTTACAGCAGCGAAAATATCTTCTACTCTTCCAGCATTCGCGACTAATCTACCGTTAATATCACCAGAATTTAAATTCAAACCACCACTTAAAGCATATTCAGTTTTACCGATTTGTAAAGTTGCTGCATTGACACGAGCAATTTCCCCATCATAAGAGAAATCGGCGACTAATTCTTCAGCTTTCACAGCACCAATGGCAGGATTATCTATATTAATATTTCCAGCAGTTGCTAAATTGAACAAGTTTACGTCAAGATTTCCGGTAACTATACCACTGAGGGGATAAGGAATGATTTCTTCAACTACGGGAACAAGATTTAATAAGGATAGGGAAGCATTTTTTAAATTGATATCTAAAACATCCCCTTGACGAATACCGCTGAGAATAATCGGATTTTGGGTATTGATTCCTTGTTGTAGTGAGAAGAATGTGGGAAGATAAGGTGATAAACAATCTTGTCTTGTACAAGGTTGTAAGTTAGCAGCGATTCGATCGGTTTTACCGCGTAAATCGAATTCGATGCTGTTTCCTAAATTTACGTTAATCGGTCCTTGTAATAAAGGTTGAAATTCTATCCTGTTATTTATAGCAAGATTTCGTAAGTTTAAATTGCCTGCTAATCTAACGTTACCGGGAGCAAACGGTTGTGAAATTAAATTTTGAGCAACAAGTCTACCAGAAAAATTAGCTGCTCCTTGTAATACTGGTAAGTTTTCTTGATCTAACTGTCGTGCTATAGATTGTAAGGGAAGTCTTGCTAAGTTGGAATTTACATCAACATTTAAATCGGTAGCGACATTCCAAGAAGATATTCCCTCATTACCGGGTACAATCACAATTTGCCCTTGAGCGTTTAATTGTTGTTGTTGGGTAGTTAAATCAACTTGATTTGCTTGAATTAAAATCGGATTCCCTTCCATCCAAGCTTTTACCTCTCCGGTTAAGTCTAATTTTGCATATAACTGAGAAAGTTCAGGACAAGATATATTAAAGCTGCGACACAATAACGGTGTATTGACGTTGTTGGCATCGATATTACTGGCAATTTTACCATTTTTGAGATTAGCGATCGCCTTTACTGTACCTTGAGCAACGACTAGATTTGCATTGAGATTAGCATTGAGGTTTTCAAAGTTGTTTACAAGTAGTTGGTCTATTTTACCCGTTAAATTAACGGTACTATTATTTAGTGTTACAGGTAAAGATGAATCTGGAACAAGTTGATTTAAGGAAACTCCATTCGCAGTTGCCACAGCTTGTAAATTATTAGTTGCTAAATTCCCCGAAGCATTAAAATTGATATTACCTCTACTACCAGGTAGATTTAATTGTCCGTTAGCAGTAGCTTGAAAACTATTTAATTTATCTAAATTTTCGATTGAATCATATTCTAAAAGTTGATTTACTCTACCAGAAAGGTTAATTTGAGCATTCGCAACTCTCAAATTTACAGGTAATTCCGGTAAAAACGGTATGAGCGGAATACTATTAGCATTGACATTCGCTTGTAATATACCTTGATTCAAATTACCGTTAACTGCGACTCTACCATTATTAACGCTCAAATTTAAATCAGCAGTACCATTTACCCGATTGAGATCGAAATTATCTATAATATCCAAATTTCCAGCTAATCTGACATTACCTCGCTGTAATGTCACTGGTTGATTTAATCGAAATTGTTTTCTTTGTGCTGTCGATAATAAAGTATTAACAGGTAAAGAATTAGCATTCGCGACTAAATTCCAATTTTTGGTTGCAAAATTCCCATTCCCATTAAAATTGATTCTACTGTTTCCCTTAACTTCCGGTAAAATCAAATTTCCATCAACAGAAGCTCGAAAACTATCTAAACTATCAATCGATTCAAAATTAATTAACTGTTGTACCCTACCCGAAACATTAACTTGAGAATTTGCCACCGTGACTGATAATGGTAACTCCGGTAGAAGTTGATTTAAACCAATTCCCGCAGCATTAGCATTCGCTGTTAATATACCTCGATTTAAATTCCCGTTGACGGCAAGATTACCTTGATTAACATTTAAATCTAAATTGACATCACCTCGAATATTCCCAAAGTCAAAATTATTCAAACTTCCCGCTAACTCTACCTCACCCCGTCGTAAAAATATTGCAGTCTTTCTTATCCTTCCTCCGACATTCTCAATTTTGGCTAAAAACGGATTTAAACTTAAAGAATCAGCACGAATCGCAGCATTCCAATTATTATTAGCTAAATTAGCTCTACCATCAACATTTATTCCACCGTCAGCAGTTTGTAAAGTCGTATTATCTAAAGTAACTAAATTTCCTTTTAAATTAACTTCACCACTACCAAAAACTTGTCCAACCGCTTGAGTTTGAGCTTGTGGTAACTTCCACGATAAAACACCTTGAGGATTTCCTAAAGTACCGCTAACTTTACCTTCTGCCGATAAACTTCCCAAATTTACCATATCATTGGTAACACCATAAGCAGCAATTATTGCTCCTGGATTAGGAATTTGAGCATCAAAATTTAAAGCTATCTTCGATTTACTAAAATCCTTAACCGATGGTAACGACTGAGGAAATAAAACCTCACCTTTCGCAAGGATATCACCACCCGTTGCCGGAATAGCGCGAAATTCTTGTAAAACGATTTGTTGGAAATTACCACCAAATACCGCATTAACTTTACTAAATACCGTCTTATCTACAATTATCCCCCGTTGACTGATGACATTACCCAATAAAATAGGATTTTGTGCATCTCCCTTAAGTAATAATTGTGCTTGTAAATTACCATCTATATTTACAGGAGATTTTATAGAAGTTGTTTTCAACAGGTTTGCAATATTAAAAGAATTCGTATCAACCTTTAAATCAAAACCTTTATTTAAATCCGCAACCCCAGAAACACCAGCAATTAAACTACCATAACTAGCTCTAGTTTCCGCAAAACTTACCCTTTGTCCATCGAAACGTAAATTAGCAGTAGCATTCACAGGAACTTTCAACTGTGGAAATTTTACCTGTAAACGCTGTAAATTCGCAGTACCCTTCACAAAAGGTAACTCAGATAAATTCGGTAAATCAATTTCCAAATTAGCATTTAACTCACCACTGGGAATCGTTACCGGAATATTATCTTTGACATAATTACTCAAATCCGGTAAAGAAAGGTTATTAATCCTGGCATTAATCTGACTCTTCCAACTATTTAACTGAGTTTCACCATCAATATCCAACTTTCCCTTAACAAATGGCGCATTAACACCATACCTTAATAATAATGGTTGATTTTGATTGTAATTAAGAAACCCGTTAATTTCCTCGACAACAAAAGGATTTTTTAACGCTTGGGGAAGTACAGCAACCTTCGCTTTTTGCAACTGAATTTTAGCATCAATATCAAAAGGAAGTTCCCCTTCACCCGTATCCAAATTCAGCCGAATCCATTCCCCTTGCTTATCTTCTTCAATATAAACATCCGGTTCAATCAAAGTTATTCTTAAAGGAAGCGTTTGAGTAAACAACAGCCCAATTGGATTAAATCCGATATCTACAGCTTTAGTTCTAACATAATTTGGATCATTTTCAGTCGCTCGAATCGAAGAGTTTTCTAATCTTACACCAGTAATCGACCAACTTCTTACCTCACCAACCTTTACTTCACGATTAATGAATTCACTGAGTTGCTCATCTAATAATAGTGGTAACTTGCGACGAATCCAATCATCTAAACTAAAGTAGCCAACAACACCTAAACCCAGAAGAGAAACACCTGTAATTAGAATAGTATTACGCAGCCAAACCCGCTTGATTGGGTGATCTTGCACAGTTTGGGAATCAGATTCGGGAGGAGTGTTTGGCGGTGTCATGACTGATTTAAACTAGGTAGAGCGCGACATTTTTCCATCGATATCAATACTTAGAGTAAAGATATTTTCGGTATTATGATACGCTTTTATAAGTTTATACAAGGTTAATTGTTTACTTTTTTATTTTCTTCCTATAGGAATAATAATTAATACTTTTAGGTGATAAAAATCTCGGTATTTTATGACAGTTTATCATCTGGAATATTTAGACAAATTTAGACAAATTTATACAAAGGCTCGAAAATAAAGTATAATTGCACGGCTGTTTTATTTCTTCCTCCGCGAGATTGAATTTATGTTGTTCCGGAGATATATTTTTGATTGTTTGATTGGTATAGATAGGTTGGGTTAGGCGCACAAGCAAGCTTATTTGATGAGGGGCAGTGGGAAGTGTTACCCCATCAATAAATTGAGGGGTTTCAAGTCAATGACACATTTTTTCTCCTACTACGTATCTTAAAAAAAATATTGTTACTTTACCATAAATAAATGAGCGGGGCTTTGAGCCTTTAAGACAGTCTGTAATTAGATTTTTCCCGACTGCCGACTGCCGACTGCCTGTTTTGGTAACTACGAATATTATTTTTTACCTGATTGCTAAGGAAATTTTCCGAGTTGGTGGTAGAAAGGCTTTATCCAATTGATTGTGAGTTAAGCAATCAGTAGGTGATAATTTTAATCTTTAATCTTTAATTTTTAATCTTTAATTTTTAATTCTGCATTAACTGTTGGTGGTTGACTTTCCCAAAGTCGCACTGTTTTATCAAAACCACCACTAGCAAGAGTTTTCCCGTCAGGGCTAAAAGCAAGGGAACTTACCCAGTCAGAATGTCCGTAAAGTGAATTCAATAAATTTCCTGTTGTTAAATCCCACAGTTTGATACCGTCTTTTCCACCACTAGCAAGAGTTTTTCCCGAAGGATTAATTGCGATCGCAATCACTGAATTATTGTGTGCGGTGAAAGTTTGCAACACTTCTCCGGAATTGAAGTTCCACATTTTTACAGTGCGATCGCTACTTGCGGTAATAATATTATTTCCATTGGGAGTAAAGAGAAGAGCGTTGATTTCCCGTGAATGAACTTTGAATCCGCGAATTAATCTTCCGGTTTGCAAATCCCAGAGTTTGACAAGCCCTTTATTATCCCCACTTACCAATGTTCTACCGTCAGGGCTAATAGCTACGGCGTGAATTAGGTTATCAAAACGTGCTAATGTCGCTAAAGGACGTTGTTGTAATAAATCCCATACTCGGATTCCATCTAATGCACCACTGACGAGAACTTTACTGTCTGGAGTGACTGCTATAGATAGTACATTACTGCTATGTGCTTTAAAAGAACGAATAAATTTATAGTTTTGTAAGCTCCAAATATTCACACTATGATCAGTACTAGAACTAACCAAATATTTACCATCTGGTGAAATTAACAAAGATTGTATCGATTGTTGATGGGCTTTGCTAATCTCACCCAGACGTTTCTTCTTTTGCATATTCCATAAACGAATAATACCATCGCTATCGGAACCACCACTGACAAGCATTCTCCCGTCAGGGCTAAAAGTTAAAGATTTAACGGCTCCGATATGTCCTTTAAAAGTATGCTTTAACTGAGGATTAGCAAAATTATTCGCGGCAATAGAATCTACTGAATTTATTGTCACTTGTGCGGTAGCTAGATTCGCTGATGGTAACTGAGCAATACCAAAAATACCGATTGCGCCCAGCAAAACTGTACTCAGCTTTTTCCCTAGGAATACTTGAAATTTAAATTTAAAAGTCGCCGGTACTCCAAATTTAAACTTAATAAAATTATTACTAAAACTTTTCATAAATCACATATATATTGGGTAAATACCCTTAAAAAGCACAAAGGAGGGGAACCCTCCTTCCAATCTATTTTGCCTTTTTCCTCCAAGGATTGACAATAGAGTATTCAACGTTAATTTTTACCTTCATAAATTAAAAAGTAGGATTTCATTGTTACTGCGGTGGTTTTTTCTTAGATATGCTCAGCATTGGTAAAGCTGATTTTGAAGAACCCTCTGGTAAATATAATTGTTTTACAGGTTCTTGATTATTCTCTTGTAAAGCAACACGTTGCTCAATTTTCCACCATCTGATTACCAAAGCTATTCCCGCAGTTCCTAAGCCAAAAACAAACAATGCCCAACTGTCATCGAGTCCACCAATTAGCGCATCCACTATTCCCATAGTAATTAATATAGTGATTAGCGGTTCTTTACGGTAGGCTGATTTGATCATCCGAGGAAATACAGCATTCATCACAGCGTGTTTTCAGTTCCCTGCTAGTATAAGTTTACTAATATAGCTTCTGCGTAATAAACGCTTTATATCAAAGCATTAATACTATTATAGATTTATTCAATAGGCAAGAACCTAATTCCGTTA